>DASSBO010000101.1:0-16059 GCA_035698655.1 Streptomyces sp. | reverse complement strand
CCCGGCCGCGACGAACAGCAGGCCGAACCAGACGCCGGAGGCGCCGAGCGGCCGGGTGCCGCCGGCGCCGAAGCAGCCGCACGGGACGTGGCTGCGCCGGGCGGAGCCCAGCGCGCCCGCGAGTGCGAAGCCGGCGCCGAGGAGCGCGACCGCCGCCGCGGCGGCGGCGCGCAGCGCGGGCACGACGGTGGCCAGTGCGACGAGCAGCTCCGCCGCGGCGAACGCCCGGACGGCCCCGGCCGGCACGGGCCCGTGGCCGGGCCGCAGTTCGGACAGCGCGCCCGCGGCAGGGCCCGGTACGGCGAGCTTGGCGGCGCCGGCACGCAGCAGCAGCGTGAGCACGGCCGCATGCGTGGCGCACCGCAGCAGCCACTCGAGGGTGCTCACCGGCCGAGCCCACCGCATCGGTCGCGCACACGCATGACTGCCCCCTGCCGTTCAGATCAGAGCACCATCCGGAATGCACGTATTGTCAGTTTCTCGGCAGCGAAATGTCCACAATATCCGTCTGGCGTGTCCCGCCTGACGCCTCACAGGTCGAGGACCAGGCGTGAGGAGCAGGCGCGGGAGACGCAGATCATCATCGTGTCGCAGGCCGCCTTCTCCTCCTCGGTGAGTACGGAGTCGCGGTGCAGCGGGACCCCCTCCAGCACGTCCGTCTCGCAGGTGCCGCACGTGCCCTCCTCGCAGGAGGACAGCGCCTCGACGCCCGCCGCCCGCACCGCCTCGAGGACGCTCTCGTCGGGCTGCACGGTCACCGTCTTCCCGGAGCGCCGCAGCTCCGCCTCGAACGGCTTTCCGCTGTCGTCCGGGACGTCGGAGCGCGGGCGGAAGCGTTCGGTGCGCAGCGTGCCCGGCGGCCAGGCGCGGCACTGCTCCTCGACGGCGGCCAGCAGCGGCTCGGGGCCGCAGCAGTGCACGAGGGTGCCGGGGCGCGGCTCGGCGAGGAAGCCCGCCAGGTCGGGCAGCCCCTCCTCGTCCTGCGGGACGAGCCGCACCCGGCCCGCTCCGTAGCCGGCCAGTTCGTCAACGAAGGCCATCGAGCGGCGCGACCGGCCGCCGTACAGCAGCCGCCACTCGGCGCCCGCCGCGTCGGCCGCACGGACCATCGGCAGGATCGGGGTAATGCCGATGCCGCCCGCGACGAACAGGTGCCGGGCGGCCGGCTGCAGCGGAAAGTGGTTGCGCGGGCCGCGGATGCGGACGCGGCCGCCCTCGGGCAGCTTCTCGTGGACGTGTGCCGAGCCGCCGTTGCCGCCAGCCTCGCGGAGGACGGCGACGCGCCAGCGCTGTGCGTCGGACGGGTCGCCGCACAGGGAGAACTGCCTGGTCAGCCCCTCACCGAGGCAGAGGTCGATGTGCGCGCCGGGCTCCCAGGGCGGCAGCGGCCCGCCGGCGGGCCGCGCGAGGGTGGGGGCGACGACGCCGTCGGCCGCCTCGTGGCGCCGCTCGACGACGAGGTCGTCCTCGTGCTCGGGGGTGGTCGCGTTCACCGGTCCTCCTCCTCGTCGGGCTGCTGTCCTGCGGGCTCGTGTCCTGTGGGGTGGCCGAGCATCCAGGTCCACATCTCGGCCGGGTCCTCGCTGCGGTGCCGGGCGCCGCAGTGGCAGACGCCGCGCAGCACGTCCGTACCGGGTACCCAGTCGATGCGGTAGACCTCGGCCGTGGGCGCCGGGCCGTTCACCGCGCACCCGGGACGGTCTGGGCGGCGGGTGCCGCCCCGGCCACGGCGGTCTCCTCGGCCAGCCGGGCGAGGATGCGGCGGGCGGCGAGGCCGCCGGTGTCGATGTTGATGCTCAGCTCCCGGTAGGCGCCGGGCTCGGCGTCGATCGCCTGCTGCAGCACGTTCAGCGCGTCGACGTCCTGCATGACGACGGTGTGGTTCGACTCGCGGAGGAAGTCGGTGACCTCCTGGTCGTCGGTGGCGAAGTCGCGGGAGACGGCCCAGAAGTCGTAGACGTGGCCCCCGGTGGACGGGGTGATGGCGTAGGTGATCTCGACGTGGCAGGCCGCGTCGTCCTCTCCGTCCGGGCCGGGCAGCACGCCGACGGGCGCGACCCGGCTGTGCAGCAGGTAGAGGCATGGCGCGTGGTACTCGATGTCCTGCCAGCGGGTGATGCGGCCGTCGATGCCGGTGGAGCGGGCGTAGAAGGAGGGGCACTCGGTGTCGTCCATGTGCCGGCTGACCCGGACGACGCCCGCGCCCTCGTCGACCTCGGTCGCGATGGGTGTCTCGGCGACCTCGGGGGTGCCGATGTAGCCGCCGTGCAGGTACGTCTCGTGGCTCAGGTCGAGCAGGTTGTCCACCAGCAGGCCGTAGTCGCAGTCGATGGGCTCCATGCCGCGGACGGTCCGCCACCCGGGCTCGGCGAGGTGGCGGGCGCGCGGGATGCGGCCGGCGTCGGCGAGGGCGGGGTCGCCGATCCACACCCACACCAGCGAGTCCTGCTCCACGACCGGGTACGCGCTCACGCGGGCGGTGCGCGGGATGCGCTGCTGGCCCGGCACGTACACGCAGGCGCCGGCGGTGTCGTAGGTGAAGCCGTGGTAGCCGCACACCAGGGTGTCACCGTCGAGGCGGCCCTTGGTGAGCGGGTAACGGCGGTGCACACAGCGGTCGGCCAGGGCGACGACCTCGCCGGTCTGCTCGGTGCGGTAGAAGGCGATCGGCTCGTCGAGGATCGTGCGGCCGAGCAGTTCGCGGCCCACCTCCTCGCCGTAGGCGGCGACGTACCACTGGTTGCGGACGAAGGCGGTCATGAGGACTCCCGTCGTGGGCGGCTCCTTGTGGGGGACACCCTCGTGAGGGGGCTCACAGTCGGCAATGGCACATTCCGCCGGGCGGAACAGAAGGCACAGCCGCCGGGCGGAACAAAAAGGCACAGCCGCCGAGCGGAAGGCTCAGGGCCGCCAGCCCAGGGCGCGCGAGATGCCGCGGGCGGCGACGCACACGACGGGCGCCAGGCTCCGCTGCCGCTGCGGCCGGTCCGCGTGCACGACGACGGAGACGGCCGCGACGACGTCACCGCCCGGCCCGCGCACCGGCGCGGCGACGGACACGGCGTCCTCGGTGATCTGCCGGTCGCTGACGGCCCGGCCGGTGCGCCGCACGTCGGCGAGCATGCGGCGCAGCTGCGCCGGGTCGGTGACGGTGTGCCGGGTGAAGGCGCGCAGCTCGCCGCCGCACACCCGCTCCTGCAGTACGTGGTCGCCGTGGGCGAGGAGGACGAGGCCGACGCCGGTGGCGTGCAGCGGCCAGCGGGCGCCGACCCGGCTGCGCACGCCGACGGCCGCGCGGGCGGAGATCCGCTCGATGTAGACGACCTCGTCACCGTCCCGCACGGCGAAGTGCACGTTCTCGTGGGTGGCCTCGTACAGGTCCTCCAGGAACGGCATCGCGGCCTCCCGCAGCCCGACCCCGCGCGGTGCGAGCGCGGCGACCTCCCACAGCTTCAGCCCGACGTGGTAGACGCCTGCCGCGTCCCGCTCCAGGGCGCCCCAGTCGGCGAGGAGCCCGACCAGGCGGTGGGCGGTGGCCGGCGGCAGCCCGGCGCGTTCGCTGATCTCGGTCAGGGACAGCCCGGGGCTGCGCCGGTCGAACGCGTCGAGCACGGCGAGCAGCCGTCCCGCCGAACGGGCGGGCGGCGAGGAGGACGGGGAGGCGGAGGCGGCCATCCCCGCGGAGGCTAGCCGCCGACGGGCGCGCTGTCACCGCCGAGGACGGCTCGGCGGACCGGCCGCCTCGCGCGCGGTCCGCGCGTCATGGCGGGTTGTCGCGGCGCCGTACGGAAGGATGACCCGCGTCCTGCGCAGCAGAGGTGGAAGGCCGTGGCCGATCCGAACGTCGAAGACAGCGCCCGTTGGCGGCGCGTGCGCATGCTGTGGGCGCTCGTTCGGGCCGTCCTCGTGGGGGTGGGCCTGGTCGTGGCGTACTACCTGCTCCCGCTGGACCATCCGTTCACCGCCGACACCCTTCCGGTCCTGGTCGTCGGCCTGATTCTGGTGGCGGGGCTGCTGGTGGTCCAGACGCTGCAGATCATGCGTTCCGCGTATCCGCGGGTGCGGGCCGTGGAGGCGATCACGACCGTCTTCTCGCTTTTCATCGTGCTCTTCGCATCGTCGTACTTCCTGATGGAACGGAATGCGGTCGCCTTCAATCAGCCGCTGACCCGAACCGACGCGCTGTATTTCACCATCACGACGTTCGCCACCGTCGGTTATGGCGACATCGTGCCCATGACCACCGAAGCGAAGATCACGGCCATGGTGCAGATGCTCGGCGATCTGCTTCTCGTCGGCGTAGCGCTGAAAATCATCCTCGGGGCCGTGCACACCGGCCTCCGGCGAAGCGGGCGGGAATGAGCGGGTCCGCCGAGGCGCCGGCAGGCGGGTCGGCGACGACGCCGAGTCCCCTGGCCATGCTGCGCAGCCGCAGCTACCTGCGGCTGCTGCTGACCGCGGCGGTCCTCGGCGTCCCGGTCTCGGCGCTGGCGTACGGCTTCCTCGCGGTGGTCGACGAACTGCAGGAGCTGACCTACACCGAACTGCCCAGGGCGCTCGGCTTCGACGGCACGCCCCCGTGGTGGCCGCTGCCGCTGCTGGGCGTCTCCGGGCTGCTGGTCGGACTCACCATCGAGCGCCTGCCGGGGCGGGGCGGTCACGATCCCGTGGACGGCCCCCGGCGATGTTCGTCGGAGCGGTGGGCGGCATCGCCCTCTCGCACCTGACCGGGCTGCCGCTCACGGCCGGGTTCGCGATGGGCATCGGGGCGCTGTGCGTGGCGATGCTCAGGCTCCCGCTGACCTCGGTACTGCTGGCCACCCTGCTGCTGGGGTCCGCGGGCGTCACGGGCATGCCGCTGGTGATCGTCGCCGTGGTGGTCTGCTACGTCGCCATGGCGTGGCTCGAGCCGGCACCCACGACGTGACGACGAGGCGCAGGCCGTGCCGCCGTCTCACCACGGTCCGGCCGGCGGGCCGGCGGCATCGGGCGGTGCGGACCAGGCGGGAGCCGTCAGGAGACGCAGAGCGCGCTGGCGTATGAGCGCAACCTGCACCCCCCCCCCGACGAATTTCGTGGTGCTGCGGGAGATCTGGGCGGGATGCCGGCGGTAGCGCAGCGTCGGAGTGTCCAGCAGCACGCCCGCGGCGCACGCGGAGGCGGCCATCAGGGTGCCGGTGTCCTCCATGCCGTGCATCGCCGACCAGCCGCCCACGTGCAGGAGCAACTCCCGGTGCCACATCAGGCCTGCCGGGTGCAGCGGCAGCCGGTAGCAGCCGGGATCGGTGCGCCAGTGTTCGAGAAGTGCGCCGCGCGCCAGGCGCCCGCCGGTCAGCGGCAGCGGGTGGTCACGGAGCCGTCCGCCGGGCAGCAGGTCACGGGCCCGGCCGGCGGCGTAGCCGATGTCCGGTGCCGCGTGCAGCGCGCGGGAGAGGTCGGCCAGGGCGGTGCGTTCCAGTTCGTCGTCGGCGTCCAGGTTCTGGATCAGCGGGGCCGACGACCTGCCCAGGGCCAGGTTGCAGGTGACGGCCGGGCCCGCACTGGTGCGGTGGGCGGCGATGTGCACGCGCGGGTCGCTCGCGGCGCCGCACGCGGTGAGTGCGGCACGCAGCCGGGCGGTGTCCGGACCGTCGAGTTGGACGAACCAGCGCCAGTCCCGGTGCGTCTGGGCGCGCAGCGAGCGCCACGCGGCAGGCACGTAGCCGGCGTACCCGGCGTGCGCCGCCGTCACCACGTCCACCCGCATGGCACTGTACTTACCACGAAGCCGCACGTCCGAGCGCCGAGTCGTGGTAAGTACTGTGCCATGGAGGGGAATTCGATCACGGAGCGGCTGCGCGAGGTGACCACGCAGGACTCCCGCGAACTCGAGCGGGTGTGCGACGACGTGGCACGTGGCCTGTTCGAAGCAGGCACCGAACCGCCGTTCGACCTGTGTTCGGCGGACTTCGCCACGGACCCTTTCCTGATCTGTGCGGACTTCTACTGGCGGCTGCGTTTCCTGCAGCGGCCCTCCGTACGCACCGCGGCCGCCTGCGCCCGCTGGCTGGACGCCCACGCACCGGGGCCGGGAGAGATGCCGGACGCGGGTCCTCGTGCGCTGATCACCCAGAAGTGGGCGCTGGGCTATGCCTTCATCACGCGGGAGAGCGAGGAGACGCCCCGTGAACTCGCTGACGCCGCCTCCGAGGTGACGGACTCCGCCGACGTCGCCGCGTTCGTCACGCTGTATCACGCCGGCAAGCTGCGGGCGAACTTCCAGTTCGACGAGCTGCACGCCTTCCTGGAGGGGTCGGCGCCGGCTCAGGCAGCGGGCGACGCCCACCGCCGGAGCGTGCTCTTCACGGCCCTGCGCGCCTTCGCCGCGTACGGCAGCCGCCGGCTCGCCGCCGAGCATGCCGGAGACCTGCTCGACCACGCCTGGTACTCCCCGCAGCGCACCCTGCACACCGTCGACGTGTGCCTGAACGCCCTGGCGGTGGCCGCCCCGTTCGAGGGTCGCGGGGAGCTGCTGCGCGACCGGGCCGGGGAGGCGGCCGCCGAGTGGCCGGAGAACCACATGTTCACCTTCCGGCTGGCGGCGGGGCTGCACGAGTGCCGCGAATACGACGAGGCGCTCGCGGCGGCGGATCTCGCGCTCGCCCTGTTGCCCGCCACCGGCATCCGGGTCAGCCACAACCTGTTCCAGGAGCAGTACCTGGCGCTGCGCCAGCGCATCCTGGACGGCCGGCAACGGGCGGAGGAGGAGGCCGCGCACCGCGCGGAGTGGGCCCGGCAGAACGCGGCCTACCGCAAGGTGGAGGCCCGGCTGAACTCCATGACCGGGAACCTGCTGACGATGGTCACGGTGTTCCTGGCCGCCATGGCCTTCATCATCAGCACGATGCAGCTCACCTACGGCGGCGACCTGACGCTCGGGGACCGCCTGTGGCTGATCACCGCCCAGGGCGGGGTCCTGCTGGGCTTCTGCGGCCTGGTCGTGCTCGGCACGCATCTGCTGCTGCGGCACCGGCAGCGTCCGCCCGGCCGACGGGGGCCGGACGGGCGCGACCGGCAGTAGGGGCGTCAGCCGCCGTACTGGGCGAGGACCTTCGTGTAGTCCCAGGGCTGCTGGTCCACGCCCGAGCAGCTCGAGGACGCTCCGCCGCCCGCGCAGGGCCGGTCACGGTTGACCGACCAGAACGTCAGCCGGCTCAGGTGGTGCTGCCCGGCGTAGCCGAGGATCTGCCGGAAGTCCTCGACGGTCACCTTCTCGTTCTGGTCGGTGACGCCGTTCATGGAGGAGATCCCCATGTGGCGGTATGCCTCGTCGTCGCTGTAGCCGTAGGCGTTCTTCAGCGCGTCCCGGAGCCCGTCCGCCGCCTGGAGGGTGAGGTCGCCCATGTCCTGGCCGGCGCCGCCGAAGTCGAACGGCATGATCGTCCAGGCGTCGACGGTCAGCCCGGAGGCGGCGGCCCGGTCGATGAGGGTGGTGTCGGGCCCGCTCTGGCCGGTGCCCTGCGTGACGTAGACGGTGAGGTCCGGGTTGTCCGCCTGCACGGTCTTCAGCGCGTCGACGGTGCGCTGCTGGACCTCGGGGCTGTCGTAGGCGGCGGCCTCGATGTCGATGTCGATCGCGTGCAGGCCGTAGGCGTCGATCACCTTCTGGTAGGCGTCGGCGAGTGCGCCCGCGCTCGCGCACGACGCGTTCAGCTTGTTGCCGCTGTAGCCGCCGAAGGAGGGGACGACGTCGCCGCCGGCGGCGCGCACGGCCTCGATCGTGCGCTGGTCGACGCCGCCGGTCAGCGGGCGGCTGCCGTCCCACTGCGGGTTGCAGCTTCCGTTGCTGAGGACGAAGGCGAGGGTGAACCAGCGGACGCCGGTGGCGTCCATGACGGTGTGCGGGTCGGGCGGGTTTCCCCAGCCTTCGTAGAGGTAGGGGGCGACGGCCATCGGGGCGGCGTCGACGTTCGCGGCGGGCCCGTCCGTGCCGGCGGCGGCAGCGGGCAGGACGGCGGCTCCGCCGAGGGCGAGACCGAGGACGGCGGTCAGGGCCGCGAGCGCCCGGCGATGCCGGTGGACGCGGTGTCGCATGAGGATCACATCCGTGGTGTGGGGGGTGGACGTGTTCGGTTGCTGACATGTTCGCTTCAGCAGTTGGATTCAAGACCGCCGGAAAGCGCGCGTCAAGACATTGGTACGGACCACTTGTGTTCAGCTCCCGGAGACGGCCATTCGGCAATCAGGTGGGTAGTGCGCCGAATGGCCGTCAACCCCGCGCCGGAGGGGTGCTCCTGTCGGATAATCGGTGAGACGCTGGTGGGTCCGATGCATGCATAGCGAGGAGGGACGATGGCCGATATCAGCCCTGAGAGCGATGCGGAACACGGTTCACGCCGACGCGGCTACAAAGAAGGTCTCGTCGGCGAAATGATCGCGGAGTTCCTTGGAACGTTCGTCCTGATCATGTTCGGCGTCGGCTCCGTGGCCGTCGCCGTGGTGGGCCTGCCGGGGTCCGGGCGGCAGGCCTCCCCGTTCGGGCCGGCCGACTGGCTCATCATCACCTGGGGCTGGGGTCTGGCCGTCGTCTTCGGTGTGTACGTGGCGGGCGGCATCAGCGGCGCGCACATCAACCCGGCCGTCACCCTCGCCTTCGCCGTGCGGCGGACCTTCGCGTGGAAGAAGGTCCTGCCCTACTGGCTGGCCCAGGTGGTCGGCGCGTTCGTCGCCGCCGCGCTCGTCTACGCCTCCTACCGGTGGGCCATCGACGCCTTCAACGACAAGGCCGGCACGCCACGCGACCAGTCCCTGTCCACCTATTCCATCTTCGCGACGTTCCCGGCGGAGTACTTCGGCGACTCCTGGTGGGGCCCGTTCCTGGACCAGCTCATCGGGACCGGGCTGCTCGTGCTGCTCATCTGTGCACTCATCGACACCAAGAACACCGCACCGACATCCAACCTGGGCCCGTTCCTGATCGGCCTGGTCGTCGTGGTGATCGGCATGGCCTGGGGCACGAACGCCGGCTACGCGATCAACCCGGCCCGCGACTTCGGGCCACGGCTGTTCACGTTCTTCGAAGGGTGGGGCGACATCGCGTTGCCCGGCAGCTTCAAGTGGTTCAGCAATTACTGGTGGATCCCCATCGCCGGCCCGCTGGCCGGCGGCGTCATCGGCGCGTGGGTCTACGACCTGCTGATCGCCCCGATCGTCAAGGCGCGCGGCGGCCCGGAGGAGGGCCGCGTGACACCGGAGACGGAGGCCGAAGCCTGACGGACCGCGGATGACGGCCCACGGGTCCGCGCACGCCCCGGCGTGCGCGGACCCGCCGTTTCGGTTCGTCAGCCGATGGCGATGCGCGGGTGGTGCGAGGGACTGATCCACGACATGAAGCGGTCCATCGTCGCGCGCGGGACGGAGACACAGCCCGCCGTCGCGCCGCTGCCGTTCACGTGCAGGAAGATGCCCGCGCCGCGGCCGGGCACCGCCGGCCAGCGGTTGAAGTTGATCACCAGCGCCTCGGCGTACTGCGTCGGGTACTCGATCAGGTGCTCGCTGCCGCGCTCACCGGACTGGGTCAGCGGGAAGTCCGCACCGGCCTCGCCGTGCATGTCGTTGTAGTACTTCGACTCCGGGTCCTCGACCCACCAGTCGTCGCTGTCGACCACGTGGTACGGCATCGCGGTGCTCACCGACTCGACACCGAAGCCCTCGGTGATGGTGTACGTGCCGGTCGGGGTCGTCCAGGTGCCCTGGTGCCGGGTCGAACCGTTGGTGACGCCGTTGGAGCCGACGCGGCCGGAGGAGGTGGAGAACTGCGCCTTCCAGCCGGCCGAGCCCTTCTGCCAGGCCGTCACCGTGGCGTAGGAGCCGCGCGACTTCACGGTGATGAGCTGAGTCGCGTTGCCGACCGTGGCCGGCACGGGGAAGTCCGGCGCCTGGGCCGCGGTGCCGCCGCCCGAACCGGAGCCCGAACCGGAACCGCCGCCCGAGCCGGACCCGCCGGCGGTGCTCCCGCCGCCGCTGCCGCTCCCGCCGCCGGACGCGGAGGAACCACCGCCGTCCTTGCCGTCCTTCTCCTCCGCCGCGGAGCCGGACGCGGACGGGGACGCCGACGCACTCGGCGACGCCGAGGCGCTCGCCGACGCCGACGCGCTGGGCGACCCACTGGCCTCGGGCGTCTCGGAGACGGTGACCGAGTCCGCCGTCTTCTCCGTCTGCTCACCGCCGCCCCCGCAGCCCGACGTCGCGGCCAGTGCCCCGGCGAGTGCTGCGGCGACGAAGACCTTCCGGAACGGGACCTGCACCATGGGGCTCCTTGCTGAGAAGACGCTGAGCACGGCCGGACACACCTCTGTCAGGGCAGGGTCGCTCGTCGGATCCGTGGGCGCGGCACACCGGGGCCGCAGCCTCGCCGGTTCTAATCACTCGGCGAACGCGAAGTCAATCGGCCCGACTTTCCGGTGGAAAACGGAATCGTTCGGCAAGTGCCGTGTTCAGGACCGCCGCCGGCGCGCCCAGGCCCAGCAGCAGGCCGGCCGCTGTCGTGTCGCCGGCGGCGAAGCCCCACCGGCACAGGCAGCCCACCGCCGCCAGTTCGAGCAGGAAGGCGAGCACCTCGTTCGCCGCAAACCAGGGGCGGCCCGCGAGGGCCGTCAGGTCGTCGCCGCGCTCAGCCGTCATCGTGTCCCCCCGGTCGTCTGCCCGGACTCTACGGGACATCTGTCACCCGGGTCTGGCATATAACGGCCTGATGAGGGAAGATCGATAGCACGGCCCGTCCGGTGTGTCTCCCCCGTCGCACTGGGCGGGTCTTCTTCCGGACCCGGGAATACCCCCAGGGGGTATGACGTTGGAGGAGGCACGTCAGACCGCACAGGAGGTGCCGACATGGACGGGCATGAGCAGCAGGGGCACGGGCAGCACGCGCACGGGAACGTCGGAGGCGCCGGGTGGCGGATGGCCGCCATGGCGACGCTGCACTGCCTCACCGGCTGCGCCATCGGCGAGGTGCTCGGGATGGTGATCGGCAGCGCGGTGGGGCTGCACAACGCCGGCACCGTGGCGCTGTCCGTCGCCCTCGCCTTCCTCTTCGGCTACGCGCTGACCATGCGCGGCGTGCTCCGCTCCGGCATGGCGCTGCGGTCGGCCGTCCGGGTGGCGCTGGCTGCGGACACCGTGTCCATCCTGGTGATGGAGATCGTCGACAACACCGTGATGGTCGGCATTCCCGGCGCCATGGAGGCCGGCCTGGCCGACGTGCTGTTCTGGGGGTCGCTGGCCTTCTCGCTGCTGGCGGCGTTCGTCCTGACCACGCCGGTCAACCACTGGATGATCGGCCGCGGAAAGGGACACGCCGTCGTCCACGGGCAGCACTGAGCCGCGCAGGCGGCGGGGCGTGCGTCGTCAGTCGTGCGGGACGATCGCGACCGGGCAGGCGGCGTGGTGGACGGCCGCCTGGGCCACCGAACCGACCCGGGCGCCCACGCGCCGCCGGCGGGAGCGGCCCACGACGAGCAGCGCCGCGCCCGCCGCCTCCTGCACCAGGGCGCCGGCCGGGTTGTCCAGCCGCAGGCTGCCCTTCGTCTGCACGTCGGGGAACCGGTCCGACCACGGGTTGACCAGGGACCGCATCTCCTGCTCGATGTTCCGACGGAACTCGTCCGCCAGGTGCGGGATGACCGGGCCGCCGGGCAGGTACGCGTGGCGCGGCAGCTTGGCGCCGTGGATCACGCGCAGCGGCAGGTCGGAGCCGTCGGCCGCCGTGAAGGCGAACTCGAGCAGCCGGTCGGCGGTGTGGTCCAGCGGAAGGCCCACGACGACCGGGCCCGGCGGGCGGGTCCATTCGTGCGCGCCCCGGTGAGTGGTCTCCTGCACGGTGGGGGCCGTGTCCGCTCCGGCGGCCTCGGCCGCCTCCTCGGCCTCCGCAGCCTCCGCCGCCTCGACGCCGTCGCCGCCGGCCCGTACCAGGATCACCGGGCGCTCCGCCCGTGCGACGACGTGCAGGCTGGTGCCGCCCAGGAAGAAGCTCTGCAGGCGCCGCATGCCGTGGGTGCCCAGCGCCAGGGCCTGGGACTCCTTCGCGACGGCGAGCAGCGCCGCGCCGGGGTCGTCCTCGATCAGGGAGTCCTCGACGGGCAGGTCGGGCGCCACCCGCCGGACCTCCTCGCGGGCCTCCTCCAGCACGCGGCGGGCCTCTGTGGCGCGCGGACTCTCGTCGGGTTCACCGGGGCGGCCGCCGGTGGGCGGCGGCTCCCACGCGTGCACCAGACGCAGGCGCGCCCCGCGCTGCCGGGACACCGCTGCGGCCCACCGGGCGGCGGACAGACTCGCCGCCGAGCCGTCCAGTCCCACGCTGATGACGTCTTGTGGCTCGCCCGTCACGTCTCGCTCCCTCCGAAGACCGGGGCGCTGTGGTCGGTCCTACCCACATGACTCACCCGAATCGTGGCATGTAGTCACGATCCGCGGTGATCAGACCCGGCCGTCGAGCAGATCGCGCAGGAACTGCGTCGTCTCGCGCGGAGCGTCGGCCGAGGTGCACAGCCGCTCCATGATCAGCGCGTACTGGTCGACGTCCTCCTGCTTGTCCAGGTACACGGCGCTGGTGAGCTGCTCGAGGTAGACGACGTCGGGCAGGTCGGGCTCGGGGAAGCGCAGGATGGTGACGGGCGTGCCGGCCGCGGCGTGGTGCGAGACGTGGAAGCGGGCGACCTGCAGCGTGACGTTGGGGAGGTCGGCGACGCGGAGCAGGTGCTCGAGCTGGGCGCGCATGACGTCGGGGCCGCCGAAGGGGCGGCGCAGGGCGGCCTCGTCGATGACGGCCCAGATCCGGGGCGCGTCGGGCCGCTCCAGCAGGCGCTGGCGGGCCACCCGCAGATCGACGAGGCGCTGGACGCGGCTTTCCGGCACGTCCGGGTGGCCGAGGCGGATCACGGGGCGGGCGTAGTCCTCGGTCTGCAGCAGGCCGGGGAGGAACTGCACCTCGTAGGTGCGGATCATCGAGGCGGCCGCCTCGAGCCCGATGTGCGGGCCGAACCACTCCTCGATCACGTCGCTGTACTGGTGCCACCAGCCGGGCTGCATGGCCTGCCGGGCCATGGCGAAGTAGTCGGCGCGCTCGGTGTCGGCGCGGACGCCGTACAGGTCGAGGAGGTCGGACAGGTCACGCTCCTTGACGCGGACGCGGCCGAGTTCGATGCGGCTGATCTTGGCGTGCGAGCCGCGGATGGCCTTGCCGGCGTCCTCGCGGCTGATCTCGCACGCCTGGCGGAGACTGCGCAGCTGGGACCCGAGCACGATGCGCAGCACGGTGGGGCCGGTGCCCGTCTGGTCGAGGTAGCGCTGGAAGGACGAGACGCCGTCGGGCCTGCGCTCCTCCGGGTTCATCCTGCCTGCGGCCTCGGCCATCGTCCGCACCCTCTCCTTCGCCCGCGTTCACTCGCTCATATGACCGAATGTCAATTCTGCAACCGACGGGTAAGTCTATCCCGCCGCACGGACGAAGAGGAGGGTTCCGGCCACGCGCGGCCCTGGCGTCGCGCTGGGCGACGAGTTGCGCACGCTGTGCACCCGCCATAGCCTCGAGACACTCGCGGTGTCCCCACCGGCCTCCGGACACACCGCGCTCCCAGCTGCCCGAGCCGCCTGGGGGCGCGGTGCCCGGTCCGGCCTGCGGCGTCAGCCGGCGCGGCCTTCGGCGATCGCGTCGGCCACCTCGGCCGTCCGCTCCGCCTCCTCGGCCGCGAACCGCTCGGCGTCGAGCTTCTCGGCGATCTCCTCGTCCTGCGCCATCAGTTGGTCGAGGTTGCTGTCGCCCATCTCGAAGACGCCCATGTCGACGTAGGCGCGCTGCAGGCGCTCGCCCCACAGCCCGATGTCACGGACGCACGGCACGATCCGGCTGAAGAGGAGCTTCCGGAACAGCTGCAGGAACTCCGACTGCTCGCTGAACTCCTCCGCCTCCGCGCGCGGGATGCCGAAGTTCTCCAGCACCTCGACGCCCTTGAGGCGGTCGCGCATCAGGTAGCAGCCCTCGATGACGAACTCCTCGCGTTCGCGCAGTTCGGCGTCGCTCAACTGCTTGTAGTAGTCGCGCAGCGCCATCCGCCCGAACGCGACGTGCCGGGCCTCGTCCTGCATGACGTAGGCGAGGATCTGCTTGGGCAGCGGCTTGTTCGTGGTGTCGCGGATCATGCCGAACGCGGCCAGCGCGAGACCCTCGATGAGCACCTGCATGCCCAGGTAGGGCATGTCCCAGCGGGAGTCGCGCAGCGTGTCGCCCAGCAGCGCCTGCAGGTTGTCGTTGACCGGGTAGACCATCCCGACCTTCTCGTGCAGGAACCGGCCGTAGATCTCGGCGTGCCGCGCCTCGTCCATGGTCTGCGTCGCCGAGTAGAACTTGGCGTCCATGTCGGGCACGGACTCCACGATCCGCGCCGCGCACACCATCGCGCCCTGCTCGCCGTGCAGGAACTGACTGAACTGCCAGGAGGCGTAGTGCCGGCGCAGGTCACCTCGCTCGGCCTCGGACATCCGGTCCCAGTAGCGGGTGCCGTACAGCGTCATCGCCTCATCCGGGGTGCCCAGCGGGTCCTTCGGGTCGACCTCGAGGTCCCAGTCGATGCGGCGGGCGCCGTCCCACTGCTTGTCCTTGCCCTTCTGGTACAGGGCCAGCAGCCGGTCGCGGCCGTCGTCGTAGTCCCAGCTCAGCCGGGCCGCGCCGGAGGCGGGAACCTCCCAGAGCGCGCCTGCGGGCTCCGACACGTAGAGGTCATGCGTGGTCAAGGCGGTGCCTCCTCGGGCCGTTACGCGTTGGTAACCCGCAGGCTCACACGCGACTTACCCACCGGTCAATAAGTTCCGCACAGGGGATTGACGCGCTTGCTGACGCGCAGTCTCATAAAAGTCGACCCGCATGTGACCTTCGGTAACCCCTGCTGCGAGGTGCCTTACAGCCATGACGACGATGACCGAGACGGAGGTCCTCCGCGACGCCCTCGGCGCGCTCAAGGACCGCGAGCAGGTGGCCAGGCGCCTCCTGGAGTCCTCCCGCAAGCACTCCTTCGACCCGGACACCGAACTGGACTGGGACGCGCCCTTCGAGGACGACAAGTGGTTCTGGCCGCCGGAGCTGGTCTCCCTCTACGGCACCCCGATGTGGCGGCGGATGTCGGAGGACCAGCAGCGCAACCTCGCCCGGCTCGAGGCCGCCTCGCTGGCCTCGCTCGGCATCTGGTTCGAGATCATCCTCATCCAGCTGCTGGCCCGGCACATCTACGACAAGCCGCTCACCAGCGCGCACGTGCGCTACGCGCTCACCGAGATCGCGGACGAGTGCCGGCACTCCATGATGTTCGCGCGCCTGATCACCCGCGGCGGCGCGGAGCCGTACCCGGTCAGCCGGCTGCACCACAACCTGGGGCGGCTGCTCAAGACCGTCTCGACGACGCCCGGCTCGTTCACCTGCACACTGCTGGGCGAGGAGATCCTGGACTGGATGCAGCGGCTGACCTTCCCCGACGAGCGGGTCCAGCCGCTGGTGCGCGGCGTCACCCGCATCCACGTCGTCGAGGAGGCGCGGCACGTGCGGTACGCCCGGGAGGAGCTGCGCCGGCAGATGCTCGGCTGCCCGCGCTGGGAGGCGGAGCTGACCCGGATCAGCTCCGGCGAGGCGGCACGCGTGTTCTCCACGTCCTTCGTCAACCCGCAGGTCTACGCGGACGCCGGCCTGGACAAGCGCGAGGCGCTCGCCCAGGTCCGGGCCAGCGCCCACCGCCGGGACGTCATGCAGCAGGGCGCCAAACGGCTCACGGACTTCCTCGACGAGATCGGCGTCATGCGCGGGGCGGGCCGCCGCCTGTGGAAGTCCTCCGGCCTGCTCGCCTGAACATCGCCGCACTACGCTGGGCGGCATGACCGCCCCGGCGTACCGAAGACTCAGCGTCGAGCAGCGGCGCGGCCAGCTCATCGCCACCGCGCTCGACCTGTTCGCCCACCGCGCGCCCGAGGACGTGTCGCTGGACGACGTCGCCGGGCGCGCCGGGGTCTCGCGCCCGCTGGTCTACCGCTACTTCCCCG
>DASSBO010000100.1:0-16106 GCA_035698655.1 Streptomyces sp. | reverse complement strand
CGCCAGGGCCTGCGGGACCGATGCGTTTCCTGAGCGAGCGATCACAGTGTCGAGAGAGAGCGAGTAGGTTTCCGTGACCAGCGAGTCATCCGAGCGGCCGACCCTTCCCGCACCGCCCGTCTCCGGCCGGCTGCCGGTCTTTCCCTGGGACCGGCTCGAGCCGTACAAGCAGACGGCCGCCGCGCATGAGGACGGCATCGTGGACCTGTCCGTGGGCACGCCCGTCGACCCGGTACCCGAGTCGGTGCGGCAGGCCCTGTCCGACGCGTCCGACAGCCACGGCTACCCCGCCGTGTGGGGGACGCCCGCGCTGCGGGACGCCCTCGTCGGCTGGTGCGGGCGGCGGCTGTCCGCCAGGGGGCTCGAACACCGGCACGTGCTGCCGGTCGTCGGCTCCAAGGAGCTGGTGGCCTGGCTGCCGGTCCAGCTGGGCGTGCGGCCCGGCGACCGGGTGGCGTTCCCCGAACTGGCCTACCCCACCTACGACGTCGGCGCCCGGCTGGCCGGCGCCGAGCCCGTCACCTACGCCGAGCCCACCGAGCTCGACCCGCGCGGCCTGAAGGTGCTGTGGCTCAACTCCCCGTCGAACCCGACCGGCAGGGTGCTCTCGGTCCGCGAACTGCGGGAGACGGTCGCCTGGGCGCGCGAGCACGGCGTCCTCGTCGTCAGCGACGAGTGCTACCTGGAGCTCGGCTGGGAGGCCGACCCGGTCTCCGTCCTCCACCCGGACGTGTGCGGTGGCTCGTACGAGGGAATCGTGGCGCTCCATTCGCTCTCCAAGCGCTCGAACCTGGCCGGGTACCGGGCGGCCTTCGCCGTCGGCGACGCCGACGTGGTGGGCGAGCTGCTGCAGGTGCGGCGGCACGCCGGGCTGATCGTGCCCGCGCCGGTCCAGGCGGCGACGATCGCCGCGCTCGGGGACGACACGCACGTCACCGAGCAGCGCGCCCGGTACGCCGCCCGGCGTGAGCAGCTGCGCGCCGCGCTGGACAAGCGCGGCTTCCGCATCGAGCACAGCGAGGCGTCGCTGTACCTGTGGGCCACGCGTGACGGCGACTGCTGGGAGACCGTCGAGGAACTGGCGGAGCTGGGCATCCTGGTCGCGCCCGGCGAGTTCTACGGGCCGGCCGGTGAGCGCTTCGTGCGGATCTCGCTGACCGCCACCGACGAACGGGTCCGTGCCGCCGCGGAGCGGCTGTCGGCCTGACGTTCGTCGTCCGACGACAGGCAGTACCCCGCGGTGATATGCGCGGAAAGGGTCCCCGGACGCTGTCCGGGGACCCTTCTGCATGCCGTGTGCGCGGGGGAGGAGGGGCGCACACGTCACGTCCTGCTGCCGGTCGTTCAGCCGACCGGCAGGCCGTTCAGCGGCAGCTGGCCGGCGGAGGGCAGGCCGTTCGTGGGCAGGCCGTTCGCGGTGGCGCCGGCGGCGGTGTCACCGATGAGGGCGCCCGCGGTGCCCGCGGCCTGGCCGGCGGTCTGCTGGGCGGCCGGCGCGGCGGTCCCGCCCAGCGAGCCGACGGCGCGGCCGGCGCTCGGCACCGCGGACTCGACGGCGGCACCGCCGGCCTTGCCGGCCAGCAGGGTGGTGCCCTGCGCGGCGCCGTCGACGGTCTCGCCCAGGTTCGCGCCGTCCAGGTTGCTCAGCCCGCCCAGGTCCGTGGGCTGCGGCAGGGCGGCGGCGCTCGCGGCGCCGGCCGCGCCGACGACGGAGGCGGCACCCGCGGCGGTGAGCAGCGCGGCCTTGGCGAAGCGACGCGTGAGGGGGAGGGACATGTTGCTCCTTTGACGGAGGTGGTTTTCGTCTGCAAGTCGGTCGTGACCGGCTCTCGCCCGGTCGGACGCTGTGCCTATCGCACCGGGCACGCGGAAGGTTGCGGGCTGTTCGGGTAAAGGATTGGCAATGCGTCGCATAATCTGTATCCGGCGCAACGGGCATATCGCCGCATGGCGGGAGCGGCGGAGAATCGTCTCTGCGCCCGGTCGGGCGGCATTCCGGGGTGCCACGGGGGCGCGCGGCCCGATCCGCACACTGATCACGAACTGATCACAGAGAGATCCGTGCGGGCGACACTTCGCACGGTTGACCGGAGAGCGGCCGCCGCTCGTCAGCCCGCGGTACCGTCGGCCGCCCGGAGCACCACGGACCCGGCCGGTGCGGCGTCCTCCACCGTCCGCCAGCCCTCCTCCGAACGGTCCACGTCCCACACGTAGTGCCCGTAGGAGATGTGCGCGATGTGCAGCTGCGCGGCCTGCGCCATCGCCCAGTGCGCCAGCTCCCAGCCACGCTGCTTCGTCGGGGCGGGCACCGTGACCTCGTTGTCCGCGGACCGCCCCCCGTCGGCCGTGACGCTGTCCAGCGACACCGACTGCACGTCCGAGTGCGGCAGCACGTCCTCGCCGAACTCCCGCACCAGCGTCCGCCGCAGCTGCTCGGGGTCACCCGGCTGCCCACTCCCGGCCTCCGGCCCGGCGGTGCAGCTGAGCGCGGCGGCCCGCCGCCCGGTCAGCGCGGCCGTCAGCAGCGAGGCGTCCGCCTCGTGCTTGGCGTAGGCCTGCGGGAAGCCGCTGTGCTGCACCTTCTGCGCGGCCACCGTCAGCGGCAGCCGCGAGTAGCCGGGGACCTTGACCAGGTGGTCGTAGAACTTCCCGGCGGCGTACACCGGGTCCAGGATCTGCTCCGCCGTACCCCAGCCCTGCGAGGGCCGTTGCTGGAACAGGCCGAGCGAGTCCCGGTCGCCGTGCCGGATGTTGTGCAGCGCCGACTCCTGCATGGCGGTGGCCAGGGCTATCGTCACGGCCCGGTCCGGCAGTCCTCGCGAGGACGCCACGGCCTCGATGGTGGCCGCGTTGGCGGCCTGCTCCGGCTGCACCTGGTAGGTGACCGCATCGGGCCCCGCACCACCCGCGCGCACCGTGCAACGGGCCGGGCCCGCACCGCCGGTGACGTACTGGGCGGTGAGGTAACCCGCCAGGGCGCACAGCACCGCGCATCCGGCGAGAATCCGAACGAGCCTGCTGCGACGCCTTCGTGGAGTGGACGACTCTGACACGCGACCAAGGTACCGGGCGGGCGGCTGGAGGAGTGAGTCCGAAGCTGCGTCGCGCCGCGTGCGTCGGCCGGGCGGGGCCCGGATAGTCTGCCCGGCATGGCGCACACGGCACTTGACCTGGCACAGGACGCGGCGCGGCTGACGGCGCAGCTCGTCGACACCCCCTCCGAGAGCGGCACCGAGGGGCCGCTCGCCGACGCCGTCGAGGCCGCACTGCGGGCGCTGCCGCATCTGACCGTCGACCGGTACGGCAACAACGTCGTGGCGCGCACCCGGCTCGGCAGGCCCGAACGGGTCGTGCTCGCGGGGCACCTGGACACCGTGCCCGTCGCCGGGAACCTGCCGTCCCGGCTGGACGAGGACGGCATGCTGTGGGGCTGCGGCACCGGCGACATGAAGGCCGGCGTGGCCGTGCAACTGCGCATCGCCGCCACCGTCCCGGAGCCCAACCGCGACGTCACCTTCGTCTTCTACGACAACGAGGAGGTCGCCGCCCACCTGAACGGGCTCGGCCACCTCGCCGACGCCCACCCGGACTGGCTCGCGGGCGACTTCGCCGTGCTCCTCGAGGGCTCCGTGGGCGACGTCGAGGCCGGCTGCCAGGGCACCCTGCGCGTCCACCTGCGCACCACCGGGCAGCGCGCGCACTCCGCCCGCAGCTGGACGGGCGCCAACGCCGTGCACGCCGCCGCGCCCGTCCTGGCCCGGCTCGCCGACTACCGGCCGCGCCGGCCGGTGGTCGACGGACTGGAGTACCGGGAGGGCCTCAACGCCGTGCGCATCGAGGGCGGCGTCGCCGGGAACGTCATCCCCGACGCCTGCACCGTCACCGTGAACTACCGCTACGCGCCCGACCTGGACGAGAAGCAGGCGCTGGAGCACGTGCGCGAGGTGTTCGCGGACTGCGGGGTCGCGGAGTTCGTCGTGGACGACAGCTCACCGGCCGCCCGGCCCGGACTGACGCACCCGGCCGCCGCCGCGTTCGTCGCCGCCGTCGGCGGCGAAGTCCGGCCGAAGTACGGCTGGACGGACGTCGCCCGGTTCAGCGCCCTGGGCGTGCCCGCGGTCAACTACGGCCCCGGCGATCCGAACCTCGCCCACAAGGCGGACGAGCGCGTCGACACCGCCCTGGTGCTGCGCTGCGAGGAGCGGCTGCGTGCCTGGCTGACGGACTGAGACGAGCAGTTCCGATGTAGCGTCGTTCCGCCCGCCATCCCGCAGACGGGACATCGGAACTACTCGTCTGAGGACCGTACGGCCCCTGCTCCGGCGGCGTGCCCCCGCGTGCCCCCGCGCGTTCGCCCGGTCGTCACCGTCGGGTGCGTAGGCTGACCTGAGAACGATCTCTCGTCGGAAGGAGCACGCCATGGCGAGTCCCGGAACGCGCCGGGAGCCGCACGAGCAGCGGCTGGGCCCGGTGGTGCGCCGCAGGGGGCAGATGCAGTCCCAGACCACCGACCAGCGGCTGCTGGACTCGAGCGAACCGGCGGACTGGGTCCACAAGGACCCGTGGCGTGTCATGCGCATCCAGTCCGAGTTCGTCGAGGGATTCGGCGCACTGGCCGAGCTCGGCCCGGCCGTCAGTGTGTTCGGCTCCGCCCGCATCCCGCCGGACTCCGCCGAGTACGACGCCGGCGTGCGTATCGGGCGCGGCCTGGTCGAGGCCGGCTTCGGGGTGATCACCGGCGGTGGTCCGGGTGCCATGGAGGCGGCCAACAAGGGGGCGCTGGAGGCCGGCGGCACCTCGGTCGGGCTGGGCATCGAGCTGCCCTTCGAGCAGGGCCTCAACCCCTACGTCGACATCGGCGTGAACTTCCGCTACTTCTTCGTGCGCAAGACGATGTTCGTGAAGTACGCCAGCGGCTTCGTCGTGCTGCCCGGCGGCCTCGGCACCCTGGACGAGCTGTTCGAGGCGCTCACCCTGGTGCAGACGCAGAAGGTCACCCGCTTCCCCATCGTGCTGTACGGGACGCGGTACTGGCAGGGGCTGCTCGACTGGGTGCGGGACTCGCTCGTCGGCAGCGGCAAGGCGGCGCAGGCCGACCTGCAGCTGCTGCACGTCACGGACGACGTGGACGAGGCCGTCGCCCTGATGACCAAGGAGTCCGGCGACTGAGGCGGTCGCCGGGAGGCGGGCCTCAGGCCAGCCCGCGGCGGGCGACCGCCGGCGGGCGGCGGCCCGCCAGGGACTCCACCATCTGCAGCACCTGCAGGGTCTCGGCCACTTCGTGCACCCGGTAGACCCGGGCACCGAGCCAGGCCGAGACGGCCGTGGTGGCCAGCGTGCCGATCAGCCGCTCCTTGACCGGCCGGTCCAGCGTCTCGCCGACGAAGTCCTTGTTCGACAGCGAGACCAGCACCGGCCAGCCCGTCGCCACCATCTCGTCGAGCCGCCGGGTCGCCTCCAGCGAGTGCCGGGTCGACTTGCCGAAGTCGTGCCCGGGATCGATCAGGATCCCGTCCCGGCGCACGCCCAGTTCCGCGGCCCGTTCGGCGAGGGACAGCGTCACCGAGAGGATGTCGGCCATCACGTCCCCGCCCGCGTACCCCACCCGGTGCGGGCGGGTGCGCGGCCGGGCGCCGCCCGCGTGCGTGCACACCAGGCCGGCGCCGTGCCGCGCGGCGACGGCGGCCAGCTGCGGGTCCACGCCGCCCCAGGCGTCGTTGATCAGGTCGGCGCCGGCCGCGCACACGGCCTCGCCCACCTCGTGCCGCCAGGTGTCGACGCTGATCACCACGTCCGGGTGGCGCCGGCGCACCTCGGCGACGAAGCCGGCGGTGCGCCGCACCTCCTCCTCGACGGTGACCTCCTCGCCGGGGCCGGCCTTGACGCCGCCGATGTCGAGGATGGCGGCGCCCTCGGCGACCACCTGCTCGACGCGGTCCAGCGCCGGCTCGTCGCGGAAGGTCGCGCCGCGGTCGTAGAACGAGTCCGGCGTCCGGTTCACGATCGCCATCACGACGGGCTCGTGCTCACCGAACTCACGTGTCCCCAGCCGCAGCATCCGCGCGTGCCCTTCTCTCGCCGCCCCCCGCGTCCGACCGGGACTCCCGACCTTACCGACCTGGTCGGTGACCGTCGGTGCGGCATGCGACGATCGGGGACCACAAGCAGTCGACGACGCGTCGGGTGTGCGTCGACGGACTCCGGGGAGACGCCGTGTTCTGGTTCTTGCTGATCTCGTTGGTCGTGGTGATCGCCGCGGTCGCGCTGGCCGTGCTGGGCAGCGGGGACGGTCACGGCCGCACCGCGACCGGGGGCCTGGCCGACACCGAACCGGACCGGCTGGAGGACCCGCTGCCGCCGGACCGCCCGCTGGGCCGGGCGGACGTGGAGGCGCTGCGGCTGCCCACCGGTGCCCGCGGCTACCGGATGCGGGAGGTCGACGACGTCCTGGACCGGCTCGGCGCCGAACTCGCCGAGCGGGACGCCCGGATCGCCGAGCTCCGCTCGGCGCTGGCCGGCGCACAGGCGGCGGCGCGCGGCGGCCGGGAGCTGTTCGACGAGCAGGGCGCGCACGGCGATGAGCGCTGAGCACGGCGCGCTCCCCGGCGCCGACGGACGGCTGCGGTGCCCGTGGGGGCTGTCCGCCGAGGACTACACCGTCTACCACGACACCGAGTGGGGCCGCCCGGTGCACGGTGACGACGCGCTCTTCGAACGGCTGTGTCTGGAGGCGTTCCAGTCCGGGCTGTCCTGGCTGACGATCCTGCGCCGCCGCGAGGGGTTCCGCGCCGCGTTCGCCTCCTTCCGCATCGCCGAGGTCGCGCGGTTCACCGAGGCGGACGAGGAACGGCTGCTGCAGGACACCCGGATCATCCGCAACCGCGCCAAGATCAAGGCGGCGCTGGCCAACGCGAAGGTCGCCGCCGAGTGGGACGCGGGTGAACTCGACGCGCTGGTGTGGTCGCACGCCCCCGCAGCCGACGGCCGTCCCGTCCCGCGCACGCTCGGCGACGTCCCCGCCGTCACCCCCGAGTCGACGGCGCTGGCCAAGGCCCTGAAGAAGCGCGGCTTCCGTTTCGTCGGACCGACGACCGCCTACGCGCTGATGCAGGCCTGCGGCCTGGTCGACGACCACCTCGCCGACTGCTTCTCCCGCGGCGCTGCTCAGTCGCCCGTGTAGCGCGGCTTCTCCTTCTTCACGAAGGCGTCGACCGCGGCCCGGTGGTCACGTGAGGAACCGGCGCGCACCTGGAGTTCGGCCTCCTTCTGCAGCGTCTCGGCCAGCGAGTGGGAGGCGCCGAAGGCCAGCGACTCCTTGATCGCCGCATACGCGACGGTCGGGCCCTCGGCCAGGCTGCGCGCCGTCGCCAGCGCCTCCTCGGCCAGCGTCTCGGCGGGCACCACCTTGTTGGCCAGGCCCAGCTCCAGCGCCTCCTGGGCCTGCACGCTGCGCGGGAAGAACAGCAGGTCCTGCGCCCGGCTGGGACCCACCAGCCGGGGCAGCGTCCAGGACATCCCGGAGTCGGCGGTCAGCGCGATCCCCGCGAACGCCGTGTTGAAGGCGGCGGTGTCCGCGACCACCCGGTAGTCGGCGGCGAAGGCGAAACCCGCGCCCGCGCCCGCGGCCACGCCGTTCACACCCGCCACGACCGGCTTCGGCATGCTCGCGATGGCCAGTGCGATCGGGTTGTAGTGCTCCTCGACCGTCGTGAGCGCCGACCCGCCCTGCGCCTCGAGGGCGCCGATGTGCTCCTTGAGGTCCTGTCCGACGCAGAAGGCGCGGCCGTTGCCGGTCAGCAGCACGGCACGGACCGCCGGGTCGCCGGCGGCCTGCCGCAGGGCGCCGACGAGAGCGGCCTTGGTGGCGTCGTCGAGCGCGTTCATCGCGTCGGGCCGGTTGAGGGTGATCGTCGCGAGACCCTCGGTCACGTCGTAGAGCACGGTGTCTGCCATGCGGACCAGCATGGCGCACCGGACCGTCCGCCGACAGGAGGGTGCGCAGTATCACAGGTTGGTCGCCATATTGGGTGGTTTTGCGCATGCGCGTTGCAGAAGGGATGCACACCACTGTTGGTCATCGGGTCCTGCCATGCGGGATAATGGCCGGGAAGCAATGTGTTCGATGCCGGCGACGCGACGCCTTTCGCGCACCGTCACGGCTGATCGTGAGCTGGTTTCAGGAAGGGGAACGAGCATGGCGGCCATGAAGCCGCGGACGGGTGACGGCCCGCTCGAGGTGACCAAGGAGGGGCGGGGCATCGTCATGCGCGTTCCGCTCGAAGGCGGTGGGCGACTCGTCGTCGAGCTGACCCCGGACGAGGCGGTTGCGCTGGGCGAGGAGCTGAAGAAGGTCTGCGGCTGACGACGCCCGTCCACCGCCTGCCCCGGGACGCCCCCGCGTCCCGGGGCAGTTCCGTGTCCGGACGCTTCACTCCGGTCGCTTGACCGCGCAGAGCAGTCCGTCGCCGACCGGCAGCAGCGAGGACACCAGCGTCGTGCTCTCCCGCACGGTCCGCAGCACTTCACGCACCCGCAGCACCTCGGTGGGCTGCGCCGCGGAGTCGACTGTGCGGCCGTCCGCGAAGACGCCCTCGAAGCAGACGAGCCCGCCGGGCCGCAGCAGGCGCAACGATTCATCGAGGTAGTCCGGGTACTCCAGCCGGTCGCCGTCGCAGAAGACGAGGTCGTACCCGCCGTCGGCCAGCCGGGGCAGCACGTCCAGGGCGCGCCCCGGGATGAACCGGGCCCGGTTGGCGGCGAAGCCGGCGGCTCGGAAGGCCTGCCGGGCGAACTGCTGACGCTCGGGCTCGACGTCCACCGTGGTCAGCACCCCGTCGGGGCGCATGCCGTGCAGCAGGTGGATTCCGGAGACGCCGGTGCCGGTGCCGATCTCGGCGACGGCCTTGGCGTCGGCGGTCGCGGCCAGCAGCCGCAGGGCCGCTCCGGTGCCGCCCGTCACCGGCTCCGCGCCCGCCTCCAGGGCCCGGTCACGGGCCCAGCGCAGCGCGGCGCTCTCGGCGTTCTCGACCAGCTCGGCGCCGTACGCGTCGGCGAACGCCCAGCTTGTCTGCCGGTTGCCGGTAATGGCCCTCTCCTGTCCCCGAAGTCGACGCAACCGTGACTGTATCCGTTGCGCCGGGAACCAGGGGACGGGACCGCGCGTTGAACGGGGAGAACGGCCCGCTGCGGCGGGCCGGAGCCAAGTGGGAAAGCTTATCCTGAGTTAACGGGCGAGGTGGCTATGGTTGGGACTCCACTGGACACCACCAGAGCCGACAGGGGAGGTGCGGCTGAGGCCGGTGGCCGGGGAGTGCTCAGGCGCTTCCGCCGGTCGGCGGGCCAGCCCGAATCCGTGAGCGACAACGCCGACCGCGTCCACACCACCGAATCCGCGACCACTGCCACGTTCGAGACCGGTGCGGACACCGCGGCGTGGACCCCTCCCTCCTGGGAGGAGATCGTCAGCACGCACAGCGCGCGGGTGTACCGCCTCGCCTACCGCCTCACGGGCAACCAGCACGACGCCGAGGACCTCACGCAGGAGGTCTTCGTCCGGGTCTTCCGCTCGCTGTCGACGTACACGCCGGGCACCTTCGAGGGCTGGCTGCACCGCATCACCACGAACCTGTTCCTGGACACCGTGCGGCGCAAGCAGCGCATCCGGTTCGACGCGCTCGCCGACGACGCCGCCGAGCGGCTGCCCAGCCGGGAGCCCACCCCGCAGCAGCACTTCAACGACACGCACTTCGACGCCGACGTACAGCAGGCCCTGGACACCCTCGCGCCGGAGTTCCGCGCCGCGGTGGTGCTGTGCGACATCGAGGGCCTGTCCTACGAGGAGATCGCCGCGACGCTGGACGTCAAGCTCGGCACCGTGCGCAGCCGCATCCACCGTGGGCGCTCCCACCTGCGCAAGGCGCTCAAGCACCGTTCTCCCGCCGCGCGTGCCGAGAAGCAGCGGGCGCTGAGCGCCGCCGCGCCGCAGGCCCTGGGCTATGCGGAGTACGGGGAGGTCGGTGCCTAGTGAGCCGCGCAGACGACGCACTGACGCCCGCCGAGCAGCATCTCGGCGACCGCCTCGCCGCGCTCGTCGACGGCGAACTCGGGCACGACAGCCGGGAGCGGGTCCTCTCCCACCTGGCGACGTGCCGGAACTGCAAGGCGGAGGCCGACGCCCAGCGCCGGCTGAAGTCCGTCTTCGCCGACACCGCCCCGCCACCGCCCTCGGCCGGTCTGCTCGCCCGGTTGCAGGGGCTGCCCGGCGGGGCCGACCAGGGCGGACCGGCCGGCGGACGTCCGGCGGCATCCGCCGGTGACGGTCCCGGCGGCGGGCCGGGCCGCGAAGAGCGGTCCCCGCTGTCCTTCGAGTACCTGGCCGGCGGCCGCGGCACCCGGTCGGCGGACAGTCCGCTGACCCCGCAGCGCGGCTTCCGCACCCACCGGTTCGGCGAGGCGGAGCGGGCGGCCTCGCGCGGCCGCCGGCTGGCCTTCGCGGCTGCCGGTGCGTTCTCGCTGGCCGCGCTGGCCCTCAGCGGCACGTTCACGCCGGTCGCGAACGGCGTCGACGCGAGCGGCAACGGCGAACGCGGCGCGTCCGCCTCGCCCGTCCGCTCGACGACGCCGTCGTCCACCTCGGCCGAGCGCGGCCGCCGTGGCACCGGGCGGCAGCGCGGGCACGCGGGCTCCGGCGCGACGGCGAAGTCGGCGGTGCCGACGACGCTTGCCGCCGCCTCGGCTCCCCGCGACGGCGGGCGACCCGGCGCGTCGTCCACGGCGGCTCCGCGTGGGCAGCTCTACCCGCTGCTCGAGCAGGCGACCGGCCTGACGCCGCCGCCGGTGCGCCCTCTGGCGCTGCCGGCCGCGCAGAAACCCGACTTCGTCGTGCCGCCCGGCGTGGCCCCGGACCGGTACCCGCTCGCGACGCCCGCACCGGCACCGCTCGCCCCGGCGGCCACCGCGGCGAGCGCGGCACCCGGTTCCTGACCGACGTCCCCGACTGCCGGGAAGACCCCGGAGGTCCGCTCCGTCCTGGTTGAATGACCGGTGCGACGCGTGCGGACCGATGGGGAGCAGATGAACGACGAGAAGGCCGACAGGCCCGTCCCGACGTGGTGGAGCCGTCCGGACGACGCCGGCCCGACGCCTGCGGGCGGACCGCCGCCGCAGGCGCTGCACCCCGACGACCCGTACCGGACGCCGCCCTACGGCGGCCCGGGCCCCTGGGCGCCCGCCCCGCCGGTGCAGGCACCGGGGCAGCCGGTGCGGTTCGATCCGTGGTCGGTGCCGGCCGCGCCCCTGCCCGATGCGGCACGCCCCCGTCGCCGCCGGGGGCGTGCCGTCGCCGCCGTGCTGGCCGCCGCACTGCTCGCCGGCCTGGGCGGCGGCTTCGCCGGCGCCCGGCTGCAGGCGGACGGAGCTCTGGGCACCGTCGACCTTCCGCAGGTCACCGACGCCGCCGGTGACCACCGTGCCCCGGGCAGCGTGGCGGGTGTGGCGGCCGCCGTCCTCCCCGGCGTCGTGACGCTGCACGTGCGCGGGCAGGGGGAGCGCATGGGGTCTCCCCAGGCCCCCCAGGGCCGAGGGGAAACCGGCACCGGCTTCGTCCTGGACCAGGCGGGGCACATCCTGACCAACAACCACGTCGTGGCGCCGGCCGGCGAGCACGGCCGGGTGCGGGTCACCTTCAACGACGGCACGACCGTCGACGGCGAGGTGATCGGCACGGACAGCGGCTACGACCTCGCCGTGGTCGACGTGGACGGCGTCTCCGGGCTGCATCCGCTGACGCTGGGCGACTCCGACGCCGTGCGCGTCGGCGACCCGGTGATCGCGATCGGGGCGCCCTTCGACCTCGACGGCACCGTGACCAGCGGCATCATCAGCGCCCGCGAACGCGCCATCACCGCCGGCGGCGAGGACGGCACCGATGTGAGTTACGTCAACGCCCTGCAGACCGACGCCGCCATCAACCCCGGCAACTCCGGCGGCCCGCTGGTCGACGCCGCGGGCCGGGTGATCGGCGTCAACAGTGCGATCAAGGCGGCCGGCGACTCCGGGATGCCGGGCCTGGGCGACGGAACGGGCGGCAGCATCGGTCTCGGCTTCGCCATCCCCGTCAACCAGGCCAAGCGGGTCGCCGAGGAGCTGATCGGCGACGGCGTGGCCGACCACCCCGTGATCGGCGTCACACTCGACATGGGCTACCGGGGCGACGGCGCCCGCGTCATCGCGGGCGGGAACGGCGCCGAGCCCGTCGTGCCGGGCGGCCCGGCGGACCGGGCCGGTGTGCAGCCGGGCGACGTCATCACCGCGATCGACGGCGAGGACGTGCACACCGGGGAGCAGCTGATCGTGGCAATCCGCAGCCACCGGCCGGGCGACGAGCTGACGCTGACCGTCCGGGGCCGGGACGGCCGGGAACGGACCGTCCGGCTGACGCTGGGATCGGCGACATGAGGAGGCGGGCTCCCCTGAGGGCACCGACTCCGGGTACCGTGAGACCCGGCCGGACCGCGCGTGTACGAGATGAGGGAGCTGCACGGTGTTCTTCGACATAGGACCCCTCGAACTGGTCGCGCTCATCATCCTCGCCGTCCTGGTGTTCGGCCCGGACAAGCTGCCGAAGGTGATTCAGGACGTCTCCCGGTTCGTCCGCAAGATCCGCGAGTTCTCCGACAAGGCGCGTGACGACATCCGCGAGGAGATGGGCCCGGAGTTCAAGGACTTCGAGTTCGAGGATTTGAACCCGAAGAACTTCGCCCGCAAGCACCTGCTGGACAACGAGGAGCTGGGGCTGAAGGAGATCCGCAACGGGTTCGACTTCCGCAAGGACCTCGCCGAGGTGACCGACGCGGTGAACGGCTCCGAACGGTCGGCCGCCGCAGGCGCCGTGGGGGCGGCGGCCGGTGCCGCGGGCGCGGCCGGGTCCTCGTCGCGGGTCGACCTCACCAAGGACGGCGGCGACTCGCCGTCACGCCCCAAGGACGACCCGCCGCCCTTCGACGCCGACGCCACCTGAGCGACTCTCCGGGCGTCCCTCCAGGCCACTGCCGTCCCCCGATCGGGGCCGGATCCCACCGGGCATCCCCGGTGCGGCGGTCGCATGCGGATATTCTCCTATGACGAAACGGGTCGCCCGTCCGGAGGGGGGCAGGTCGCCCATGACCGAGGGCTACGAGGAGGCGTCGCGCACATGGAGACGACGAGTCGGCGAGGGCCGGACAGAGCATCCCTGGACGGCTATCTGCGGGCCGACTTCCCCTGGTACGGCCTCGACGAGGCCTTCACCGGCGCGCGCTGGCTGACCCAGGTGGGCCTCGCGCCCGACGGAGGCGTCGCGCACGGCTCGACCGGGCACGGCGACGTGCCGTCGATAAGGAACGACTCCGCGCCCGAGGACCAGCGCTTCGCCGTGGTGGTGACGGTTCCCGGCCGGCCCGTGCGCAACAGCGCGGACGGCACCGGCGTGCTGGAGGCCACCTCCGTGTCCACGGCGGCGTGGCTGGCCGGCTCCGGCCTGCTCTCGGCGACCTGGCCCACCGAGATGGACCGGGCGCTGCGGCAGGACTGGCTCGACCAGCAGACGGCGCTCGCCTGGGAACTGGCCGACGACGTGAGCGGCTCCGGCTGGTCCACCCTGTCGCTGCCGGTCGACGGCGTGCCGACCGACTTCCACTACCGCGAGTCCGAGTACGGCTGGGTGCTCGCCGGGTCGGCGCACCAGGACCTGCACATCGGCGCCTACGGGCGCGGGATGAGCGCCTACGGGCTGGGCTTCTCGGTGGTCAAGGACATCGCGTCCTACGACGGCTGACGGCCGCCCCCGGCAGGGGACGGCCGCCGGCCGGTACCGGTGCCGTGAGGCTCAGAACTTGTTGCTCGGCGTGAGCCCCAGCGACATGCCGGACAGCCCCCGCTTGCGCCCGCCGATGGACTCGGCGACCGAGCGGATCGCCTTGCCGGCGGGGGAGTCCGGGTCGCTGAGCACGACGGGCTTGCCCTCGTCGCCGCCCTCGCGCAGCCGCACGTCGATCGGGATGCTGCCCAGCACCGGCACCTCGGCGCCCGTGGTGCGGGTCAGTCCCTCGGCGACACGCTTGCCGCCGCCGGTGCCGAAGACGTCGACCATCTCGTCGCAGTGCGGGCACGGCAGCCCGGACATGTTCTCGATGACGCCGACGATCTTCTGGTGCGTCTGCACCGCGATCGAGCCGGCCCGCTCGGCGACCTCGGCCGCCGCCTGCTGCGGGGTCGTGACGACCAGGATCTCCGCGTTCGGCACCAGCTGCGCCACCGAGATGGCGATGTCGCCCGTGCCGGGCGGCAGGTCGAGGAGCAGCACGTCCAGGTCGCCCCAGTAGACGTCGGCGAGGAACTGCTGCAGCGCGCGGTGCAGCATCGGGCCGCGCCAGACCACGGGCGCGTTGCCGGGGGTGAACATGCCGATCGAGATGACCTTCACACCGTGCGCCGACGGCGGCATGATCATGTCCTCGACCTGGGTGGGGCGCCCGTCGGTGCCCAGCATGCGCGGCACGGAGTGGCCGTAGATGTCCGCGTCGACCACGCCGACCTTCAGCCCGTCCGCCGCCATCGACGCGGCCAGGTTCACCGTGACCGAGGACTTCCCGACGCCGCCCTTGCCGGACGCCACGCAGTACACCCGGGTCAGCGAACCGGGCTGGGCGAAGGGCACCTCGCGCTCGGCCTTGCCGCCGCGCAGCGACGAGGCCAGCTCACGCCGCTGCTCGTCGCTCATCACGTCCAGCTCGACCTGCACACCGGTCACACCCGGCACTCGCTCGACGGCCTGCGTCACGTTCGAGGTGATCGTCTCCCGCAGGGGGCAGCCCGACACCGTCAGATACACGCCGACCGCGACCGCGCCGTCCGCCGCGATCTCGACGGACTTGACCATGCCCAGGTCGGTGATCGGCCGGTGGATCTCCGGGTCGTTCACCGTGGCGAGTGCGGCGCGCACCGCTTCCTCGGTGGGGACGGGCGCGTTGGTGTCGGTAGCCATGCCCCGATGGTACGGCCCCGCGGAGCGGCTGAAAAAGCGCCCGCTCAGCGGTCTTGGTCACTTCCCCGCACCGCGCGTTCCCGCTCGCCGGGGCGGTCACCGTCCCGGTACTCCAGCTCCTTGAGCAGCTCCTGCAGCTCGGAGCGGATCCAGTCGCGGGTGGCGACCTCGCCCAGACCGAGCCGGAGCGCGGCGACCTCCCGGGTCAGGTACTCGGTGTCGGCGATGCTGCGCTCGTTCTGCTTGCGGTCCTGCTCCAGGTTGACGCGGTCCCGGTCGTCCTGCCGGTTCTGCGCGAGCAGGATCAGCGGCGCCGCGTAGGAGGCCTGCAGCGACAGGGCCAGCGTCAGGAAGATGAACGGATACTCGTCGAAGCGCAGCACCTCGGGCATCGCCACGTTCCAGGTGACCCAGGCGACGATCACGATGCTCATCCAGACGATGAACCGGCCCGTCCCCAGCAGCCGCGCGATCTTCTCCGAGAGCCGGCCGAACGCGTCCGGGTCGTACTCGGGCAGCAGGCTGCGCCGGGGCGCCATCGGCACGTCCAGCCGGGCGCGGCTGCGCGCGGAGCCGCGCGGCGCCCGCTCCTCACGCTCCGCCACGGCCGGCTCCCTCCGCCTCGTGGGGCCGGCCCGCGCCGTGCGGTCCCGACTCGCGCCAGTCGTCGGGCAGCATGTGGTCCAGCACGTCGTCGACGGTCACGGCGCCCAGCAGGTGCCCGCCCTCGTCCACGACCGGTGCCGCGACGATGTTGTACGTCGCCAGGTAGCCGGTCAGGACCGGCAGCGGGGTGTCGGGCGGCAGTGGCCGCAGGTCGGTGTCGACGACCGAGCCGACGAGGGTGAACGGCGGGTCGCGCAGCAGCCGCTGGAAGTGGATGAGGCCCAGGTAGGTGCCGGTCGGCGTCTCGTCCGGCGGCCGGCACACGAACACCATGGCGGCCAGCGGCGCGGGCAGGTCCGGGTTGCGGACCCGGGCCAGGGCGTCGGCAATGGTGGCGTCGGGCTGCAGGATGATCGGCTCCGTGGTCATCATGCCGCCGGCGGTGTCCTCCTCGTAGCTCAGCAGCCGCCGCACCGGC
>DASSBO010000099.1:0-3593 GCA_035698655.1 Streptomyces sp. | reverse complement strand
CCGCGTTCGCCGCCCACGACCCGGACAAGTACGGCCGCCGCGACGGCGAGAACGACCGGGCCTGGACCACCCGCGCCGGAAAGCTCATCAAGGACGAACTCGCCGCGGCCGGCGCCAGCCTGGAACCGAAGCGGGTGCCGTCCCCGGACGGCGGGGAGCGGTCCACCGGCTACCACCTCTCGGACATCACCGAGGCCCGCGAAACCGCCCGATGAGGTCCGACACAGGTACGACGCACGGTGTATCGCCGCAGGTCACAGGTCTGACGCAGGTCCGACAGCACCCGTCAGACCCGTGGCCCCCGGCCAGCCGGTGACGTACCTCTGACAGACCTCCCACCTGCACTTATCCATCCGCTGCCGTACCTCACGACGTACCACTACGCCCGAAAGATCCACAAATGCGCCATCCGGCGCCCAACCTGAAGGAGAGCCCGATGACCACCTACCGGAGCACCAAGGCGCACGCCCGCAGGGCCTGCCGCGAGGTCAAGGTCGGCGACGTGCTGTGGACCGTCCACGACGTCGCGAAGAACATCGCCCCCTACGAAGACCCGCACCTCGTCGAACGTCACGTCGTCACGCACAAGCAGGCGATCACCGGCATCCCCATGTGCGGCTCCGTCGGCCTGCAGACCCTCATCGTCCGTGACGGCCCCGTCTACACCAGCCGGCCCGGCAAGTGGCGCGCCCTGCACGAGCCCGCCCCGCAGGTGTCCGGCCCCCTCAGCAAGCGCACCAACCGGCGCCTGGACGCCCGCGAGATCGCGGCGCTCGAGCAGGAAGTCACCGCCGCCCTGGAGCGCCGCTACAGCAGGGGCGTGGCCAAGCGGAAGGTAGCCGCGGCCAAGGGCAACCAGAAGAAGCTGCTGGAGCTGGTGCGCTGATGGACACCACCTTCGCCCCGCGCGCCCGCCAGGCCCCCGCTGTCGAGCCGGACTTCGAGGCCCGCCTCGCCGCGGCCGACGCCGCGATGAAGGTCCGCCTCGATCACGCCGCGCTCGTCCACCAGGTGAACACCGCCCATCTCCCCAGCCCCAAGGTCGACGTCCCGCACCTGCCCATCGACACGGCGCCGGCCGCCGAGCCGCACCCCGTTGCCGCGCTGCTGCGCCGCGCCCAGGCCCGCATCCTGCGCGACGGCTGGAGTCGTGAGACGGCCCGCACCAGCGGGGGCGCCATGTGCCTCGCCGAAGCCATCCGCGCCGAAGCCCACAACCACGCCGACGAAGGCGAAGCCCGGCTCCTGCTCCGCCGGCACCTTGGCGGCGACAACATCCCCGACGGCAACCGCCGCCTGCACAGCGCCCACGAGGCCGCGCACGTCCTCGGACGCGCAGCCACCGAAGCTGCAGCCCGCGGGCTGTGAACCGAACCGACCACCCACAGAAGGAGACCGCCATGCCGAACTACAACAACCAGAACACCCGCCTCACCGCCAGCGACTACGCCTGGGACGTCACCTTCGTTATCGGCAAGCTGCGCACCGGCAACAACCCGTCCCAGGACTGCAGCGGCAGCTACACCACCCAGCCCGGCGCCACCGTCGGCTCCCTCCTCAACGGGCTCGCCACCTGGTACGCGCAGAACAACGGCGTGCGCACCAAGGACGTCACCATCGTCCGCTACTCGCTGCGGGAGAAGTGATGTTCGGCCGCCGACGCAAGCACCAGCCCCTCGACCTGTCCAAGCCCGTCGACTGGGACGCCGCCAAGGCCGCCGCCGCAGCCGTCAACCGCGGCGACACCGCCGAGGCCACCCGCATCTGCGCGCGCACGGCCAACCCCGAGCACACCGCGTTCGCCGCCTTCCGCTACATCGACGAGGAGGACTGACCATGCCCGTCACCTACCGCAAGAGCATCCGGGTCCTGCCCGGCATCCGGCTCAACATCAACCGCAAGTCGGTGTCCGTCACGCTCGGCTTCGAGCACGGCCCGCACTACACCATCGGCTCAGGCGGCCGCCGCACCACCTCCATGGACCTCCCCGGGCCCCTCGGCTGGAGGCACACCAGCACCCGCAGCAGCCGGCGACAAGGAGGCGAGCGCCCATGACCCCACCGTCCCCCCACGTCGACACCCTCGCCGTCGGCGACCGCATCGGCCGCGAACAAGGCGTCACCTGCTGCGGGCCCATGGGCTTCCACGGTGGCGGCAGCCTCGCCCTGTGGGAATGCCCCGAGTGCGGCGGCCAGCTCTACGTCGACCACGACCCCGCCCGCGGCGACTACATCGTCGTCCCCACACCCGGCCGGCCCGGCTGGCCCACCCACGAGGAGAAGCAGATGACCGACATCATGAAGCAGACCGTCACCCCCGCCCAGTACGCGGACAACTCCGCCGAGGCGATCCGGGCCATCAACCACGCCACCCTGGACAGCCCCCGCGCCGGCTGGGAGTACCCCGGCGACGCCTACAGCCTCGTCGGCAACCTCTCCCAGATGGCAATGATGATGCCGCAGGCCATCGGCCAGATCCGCGACCTCATCGAGAAGCTGCACCAGGCAGGAACCCTGCGCAGCGACCGCGGCCAGCTCGCCTACGACCTGGCCGCCACATTCGACGGCCTCGAAGCCGCGCAGTCGGCAGCCGAACTGCTCCACCAGGCGCTCAACCGAGCCCACAACGGCCTCGGACCCATCGGGCTGCAGTACTGAACGACGGACCGCCCTCCCGGGCCTAGCGGGAGGGCGGCACCGAGCAGGGTACGGCCCCGTCCGGTTGGGCGGGGCCGAGTGTTGCCGATCACCGAGATTGCATGTCACACTCTGTGCAGGCGGAACACGTGTGCCCGCAGACTTCCGAACCCCCGGCCGCCGCCGGGGGTTTCGTCATGCCTGGGAGGTGCCGACCATGGAGCTTCCGGACATGCACAAGGAAGACCTCGTCTTCGTGCACGAGGCGTCTGCCGCAACCGGCGTGCCGGCCACCGTCATACGGCAGTGGGCCGCGCGCGGGCGCATCCACCGCTTCCCCGGCAACCACCACAAGCACGGACGCGGCCACTTCAAGCGGACCATGTACGCCCTCCCCGAGATCGCGCAGCTCGCCAAGGACTACCAGGCCACGCCACAGCGGGCGCCGAAGGCCGCCTGATGCGAGTCCTCGCCCAGTGCGGCGACCGCAAGGTGGACATCCGTGTCGACGGCGAGTCTCCCGAGCTACTACGCCAAGCCGAGCGCACCGCGAAGCGGCTCCTCGCCGCCCTGCCCCAGCCACTGAAGCAAGAACCGCAGCAGGCGTTCGGGTTCGCGCTCAGCGGCGATGCCGAACGGGCCGAGCCCGTCTACACCGACCACGACGCCGAATAGCCCCCACAACGCGCCCCGCCCCGAACGGGCGGTGAGGCGCCGCGGCCCGCCCGTCGAGGGCGTCCGGGCGGGCCGCCCTACTTCATCCAGCCGAGGAGGCTGCCATGCCGACCAGCGACGCTGAGGGCAAGGACTGGTCCCTCGCCCGATTCAACCGTCACCAGCCCAACACCGTGACCGACATCGGCCCCGGCGAAGGCACCTACGCCAAGCTGCTGCGGCCCGCCCACCACGGCGTGTGGTGGACCGCCATCGAGATCCACAAGCCGTACATCAGCAAGT
>DASSBO010000098.1:0-2160 GCA_035698655.1 Streptomyces sp. | reverse complement strand
TCGGCCTTCTCCGGCAGCCCGGGCGCCGCCAGTTGCCCGCTGAGCACCTCGAAGTCGTGCGGGTGCCAGTAGCCGCGCTCCTCCTGGGGCAGCGTGCCGAACAGCTCCTCGGAGACGATGTACTCGATCCCGATGAGGTTCGCCTCGGCCGTGTTGCCGTCGAAGAGCACGCACTGCAGCAGGTCCTCGTTGACCACCCGACAGTAGTGGTGTGCCTCCATCTGGTTCTGCGGCTCGCCCTTGGCGCAGTGGAAGCCGACGACGTACACGTCGAAGCCGTGCAGCGGCGTCGTCTCCTGCAGCAGCCGCGCGCCCGCGTCCAGTATGGCCCGCCACCCGCTGGTGGGCCGCCCGGCCGGGGCGCGCGGGGAGCGGCGTTCCCTGATCTTCGGATTGGCCATGACACATGCCTTTCGGGATGGTCCTGCGATCGGTCTCGTCCGGGTACCCCGTCGTCCCACCCGATGCAGGTGGGCTGTTCCCGGTCGTCCGGGACGCCAACGGCCAGTGGCCAGTGCGCGGCGGCCCCCTCGACCCGGCCTGACCGCCGGGCGGCCGACGAGCCGTCACCCGTACGCTCCGTAGCGCGCGCGCCGCGCTGGGTCGCGAACCATTCTGTGATCAAGACGTTACAGCTACGGTTCCGGCTCTGCGGAGCCCGAGGAGGCAGGGATGCTGCACAGACACCTCACGGTGACGGCCGCCGCCGCGCTGGCGGCGGGGGCGCTCGCCCTGACCGGCGCGCCGGGGCCGGCGGCCGCGGACCCGGCGGCCGCGCACCCGGCGCCGCCGCTGGCCGGCCTGGAACCGCCGGCGCCGGAGGTGTCGACGGGCATGCTCAAGGCGATGCAGCGCGACCTCGGCCTCACCGCGGCGCAGGCGCAGAGCCGGATCGCCGGCGAGAAGGAGGCGACCGCGCTCGCCCAGGTCATGCGCAGCACGCTCGGCGAACGGTTCGCCGGCGTGTGGCTCACCGGCAAGCAGGCGACGCTGCACGTCGCGACGACCCGCGCGTCCGACGCCGACATGATCAAGGCCAAGGGCGCCCGGCCGAAGGTCGTCGAGCACAACCTCAAGACGCTGCGCAGCGCCAAGGACAAGCTCGACGAGGTCGCGAAGGAGTCGGCGCCCCAGGCGACGCCGGTCTGGTACGTGGACGTGCGCACCAACAAGGTCGTGCTGCTGTCGTCGAAGCCGGACACGGCACGGCAGTTCGTGCAGCAGGCCGGCGTCGACGAGGACCTCGTCACCGTCGAGAAGTCCTCCGTCAAGCCGCGCACGTACCAGGACCTGCGGGGCGGCGACGCCTACTACATCAACGGCCGGGCGCGCTGCTCGATCGGCTTCTCGGTGACGAAGGGCGACCAGGAGGGGTTCGTCAGCGCCGGGCACTGCGGTGACCCGGGTGACAGCACCCAGGGCTCCGACAAGTCGCCCCAAGGCACCTTCAAGGGCTCCGAGTTCCCCGGCCACGACTACTCGTGGGTCGCGACGAACGACGACTGGCGGGCGCAGCCCGTCGTCAACGGCTACGGGGACGGCGACGTGCAGGTCACCGGTGACCGGGAGGCCATCGAGGGCGCGTCGGTGTGCCGTTCGGGATCGACGTCCGGCTGGCACTGCGGCACGATCCAGCAGCGCAACACCAGCGTCCGCTACGCCGAGGGCACCGTGTACGGGGTGACCCGGACCGACGTGTGCGCCGAACCCGGCGACTCCGGCGGCTCGTTTGTCTCCGGCACCGAGGCGCAGGGCATGACGTCCGGCGGCTCCGGCGACTGCGACTCCGGCGGCACGACGTACTTCCAGCCGGTGCAGCCCGCGCTGGACGCGTTCGGGCTGACGCTCGTCACCACCGGCAGCCGCCGGTGACCATGGCCTGAGGGCCGAGGGGACGGCGCCGGTCGGTAGGGTGCGGACGGAAGAACGTCCGTTTCGCGCCCGCCGTGCCGGCGCCGTCCCCTGTGCCGAGGTCAGTCCCCATGCTGCAGCCCGACAAGACGGTGGTGACGGTCGTCGGAATCGGCGCGGACGGCTGGGACGGCCTCGCCGCAGCGCCGCGCGCCGCGCTGCGGGACGCGGAGGTGCTGATCGGCGGCCCGCGGCAGTTGTCGCTGCGCCCCGGGGACGAGTGCCCCGCGCAGCGGGTGCACTGGCCCT
>DASSBO010000097.1:0-6960 GCA_035698655.1 Streptomyces sp. | reverse complement strand
CACACACCGCATCATCCTCCGACGATCGTGGTGGGTCCAGAACTTCCTGGAACCAATTCCGCGATCAAGCCCGTGGGGCCATCACTGCCCTCGTCACTTCCTTGGCCGCGTGGAGGAAACGCGCTTAGCGCCTCGTCTCGTACCTGGTCAGAACCACCCCGCCGGGAAACGTCCGCGTCTCCACCAGGTTCAGGTTCACCCAGCTATCCAGCGCGGTGAAGAACGGCGTGCCGCCGCCCACCAGGACGGGATAGGCGGCGATCACGTACTCGTCGATCAGCCCGGCGCGCATGGCCGCCGCGGCGAGCGTTGCGCCACCGATGGTCATCGGGCCGCCGTCCCCGGCCTTGAGCCGGGTCATCTCGGCGATCGCGTCGCCGGTGACCAGGCGGGTGTTCCAGTCGACCTTGCTGATCGTCGAGGAGAACACCACCTTCGGCGTGTCCCGCCAGTTCCGCGCGAACTCGATCTCCGCCGGGGTGGCGTCGGGCTGCTGGTCGCCGGTCGGCCAGTAGGAGCTCATCGTCTCCCACAGCTTGCGCCCATACAGCGACAGGCCACTCGCCTGCTCGTGGTCGAGCCACCACTGGAACAACTCATCGCTCGGTGGCCCGCTCCAGCCGATGTCGTCGCCGGCCGCGGCGATGTAGCCGTCCAGGGAAAGGTTCATGCCGTAGATCAGTTTCCGCATGGCCCAGCCTTCCGTCCGTGGGTATCCGACGTACAGACCGGCGCGGCGCGGACAACTCATCGGTGCGCGACCTTGCAGATCTTGTCAGGGGCGGAAGAGCCGCCAGAAGGCGAGGGCCGTCTCGGGTGCGGGGGCCGGGGGGCTCTCGGTGATCCAGTCGGCGATGACGCCGAGCAGGGCGCCCGCCAGGTAGGCGGCGTGCACACCGGCCGGTACGTCGGCGAACCCGGCCGGGCGGCGGCCGTCCCGGAACGAGGCGGTGAGTTCGGCGGTCAGCCGTTCCCGCAGCCGCGCGGTGAACGGGGCGCTTCCCTGCGGGCCCAGCATGCGCCGGTAGAGGGCCGCGTTGTCGAGGACGTGCCGGAACAGGTCGTCCAACGGCTGGGGGACCTCGTCCGCAGGCGCGTCCAGGGGGCAGAGGGCCGCTGCGCGTGCCACGTGCGCCACCGCGTCGTCCATGGCGTCGGTCACGAGCGCGTTCACATCGGGGAAGTGCTGGTAGACCGTCGCCCGGTTCACGCCGGCCTGCCGGGCGACTTCCGACATGCCGATCGCGGCCGGGTCCTTGGCCGCGGCCAGTTCCAGGATGGCCGCCTGCAGCCGGGCACGGCTGCGCTGGGCGCGGGGATCGTCCAGGTTCATGTCCCTCAGAGTAACCGACATCTGTCGCTTTACTAAACGACGAATGTCGGTTAGTTTCCTCGTATGCGCATCGAGATCTGGGCAGACGTGGTCTGCGCGTGGGCGTACATCGGCAAGCGGCGTCTGGAGAAGGCGCTGGTCAGGGCGGTTCCGGACGGGGCGGGAGCCGAGGTGGTCTGGCGTCCCTTCCGTATCGACCCGGCCGCGCCGCGGCCGGCCGTCCCCGTCGAGGAGGCATGGGCCGACCCGATGGTGGACGCAGCGCTGCGGCAGTGCGCGCCGGGCCTGTCCCCGGCGGAGAACCGGGTCCGCGTCTCGCGGATCGCGGCGGACGAAGGACTGGGGCCGCGGTGGGGAGTGGCCTGGCGGGCCGACAGCCACGACGCCCACCGTCTCCTGCACCTGGCGCGGCAACACGGCGGCGCCGCGCTGCAGAACGAGGTGGCGGAGCAGGTGATGCGGGCGCACTTCGTCGACGGCGACGACATCAGTGACCGTCGCCGCCTCGCCGCCGTCGCCGTCCGCTCCGGGTTCGCCCAGGGCGCGGCGCTGCTGGACACCGAAGCCGCCGACCGTGAGGTGCGGGAGCTGCTGCTGATCGGCAAGGCGCGGGGCGTCGCGACGTCGCCGACGATCGTGGTCGGCGACCGCGCACTGGCCGGTGCCCAGTCGCCGGAGGTGATCGCGGACTTCCTCGCCGGAGCCGGCCGCGGGCGCGAGATGCCGGAAGAGGTGCGGCGGCTGCGCTGGGCCGAGTCCCTGCTGGACCGGCACGACCCGCTCGGTGCGCTCACCCTGCTGCAGCCCCTGCTCGACGGGCACGCGGACGACCCGAACGTGCGCCGGGCAGCGGCTCGCGGATACTTCCACTCGGCTCAGCTCGGCCGGGCCCGCGACGTCCTGCAGCAGTTGGTCGCCGACGCGCCGGACGACTCCTACGCGCGGCTGATGCTCGGTCGTACGCTCCAGCGCCTGGGAGACGAGGGGGCGGCAGCCGTGCACCTGAAGACGGCCACCGCCATGACCCCCGCCTTCGGCTGACCGATCTCAGTGACGAGCGGCAGGGTGTCCACAACTGGGACCGGCCGCCCCTGAAACGTGCGGGTGGCCGCCGCGTGCGGGACGCGGCGGCCACCTGACGGGGGAGCGGGTCAGCTCTCCGTGCTGCGGCGGCGACGCATGTAGAGGACGCCGCCCGCGGCGAGGAGGGCCGCGGCGCCGCCCGCTGCCGCCGACAGGGTGATGTCGTCGGTGCCCTGGGTGCCGCCGACACCGCCGTGAATCGGGCCGCCCGGCCCCTTCTTCAGCGCGCCGCACAGCGCGGGCGCGGTCTTCTCGAGCGGGACACCCGGAACGACCTCGCTCTCGCCGAGGACGTAGTCGTACTTGCCGTTGTGGTTGTAGTCGATACCGTGGACGACGATGACGCCGGTGCCGTTGCGCAGGCTCTTCGCCGTCTTCGGACCGACCTTGACGGTGCGGCTGTAGTGGTACGAGCCGCGGTCCGGGTAGCGGTGGAAGTCGAAGGCCGAGCCCGGGCCGGTGTCGCCGGTCAGGGTGAGTGAGGTTCCGACGGCACCGTAGAACGGCGCACCGTCCTTCGTGCTGATGGCCCGGTGGCCCTTGTGCTTCTTCGCGGCCGACGCCGGCGGGCACTTGCCCATGGCTGCGATGTGGATGTGCTGTACGTGCACGTTGTGCCGCAGCAGTCCTCTGACCTTGAGGGTCACGGTGGCCTTGTCTCCCTGGAGGGACACCTGCGCCCAGCCGTGGCCGTGGACCCGGTTCGTCGGGACCGGGTCGAGACTGGCGTGCATCTTGAGCTCGCCGTGGTGGCCCATGCCGTCCGCGGAGGCGGTCGGTGCGAGGGCGATCATCGGGGCGGTGGCGGCCGCGACGGCCAGGGACAGGGCGGTGCTCTTCTTCATGAGTGTCCGTCTCTTCGGTGGAAGGGGGCAGGGGGACCCGCGTGTCGCTTGACGTGAGTGTCGAAGGACTCACTGTGACTATCGACGCGGTCCCGTGCCCCTGCCACTGGAGGCGGGCATACGGGGGAGGCGGAGCCGATCAGCGCAGCGCCTGCAACCGCGTGCCGTTGTTCCAGGTCTCCAGCAGCCCCCGGTGAACCGCCGTCACGTCGTGACGAGTCGCCAACAGCAGCGCGTCCCGGGTGAACGGTGCGGTGGCGACGAGAAGTGCCACGTCGGCCCGGTACTCGAGCCTCGCCATGCCGATGAACTGCTGGACGGTGCCGCTGTCGACGGAACTGACGGGATTGCGCGCCTTGCACTGGACGACGAGTCGCCTGCCGTCGGCAGTCAACCCGACGATGTCGGCTCCCAGGTCGCCCTTCCCACCGGTCGCACTCACCTGCTCGCATCCGTCGCGCCGGCAGAGCCATGCGATGTGCTGTTCGAACTGACGCGCGTTCATCGCGTCCAGCGTCGCCATCGACCCGGTGGAGTCGTGGTCCCGCTGCACCCGTTCGAGGCGGGACACGCGCTCCCGAAGCTTGGCGACTTCGCGGCGGTTTTCGGCGTCGGCCCGGACCGCCTGGTTGAGCAGGGGCAACACGGTGGTGCCGAGGAGCGTGCGGAACGTGTCCTCGGTGAGGCGCTGAGTCTCCTCGTCGGCGCGCCCCGGGGCCTGGCGGGCGACTGCCTCCGTGACGCGGGCGTCGAGCCACTCGCCGAGCCTGTGGAAAACCGAGTTGTCCACAGGCTCGGGAGGCCGGGGAACTCGGGACTCCTGCTCGACGTCGAGCAGATAGGTACGCACCTGACGTGCGACGATGCTGTCGCGCAGCAGCATGGCCACGTTGAGGACGGTGCGGCGGGTGAAGAGCGCCAGGTGCCGCCCGACATGCTTGTCGAGGGAACTAACCTTCTTGAAGGAGGTTAGTTCGGGGCCGGTCAAAATCCGGTAGCCGTTGCTCTCCAGTTCCGCCCTGTGGTCCCGCACCAGCGACTCCAGCGTCTTCAGCGCGACCTCGAAGTAGTTGGCCACCATCTGCGTCGTCACGTGTGTCCCGTCAGGCAGCAGCGACAGGGCCTTCACCTTGTCGAGCACTTCCGTGCGACCGGCCACGCTGTCGCGCAGTGACTTGGACTCCAGCAGAACGCCTTCGTGCACCATCGTCGTCTCCTCCCCTGGGCTCCGCCCAGACGCCGGTGGCGGCGCCTCGGATGGACCGCCCCTGTATGGAGCAACGATCAAGAACGTATGAAGACACGAGCGACATACGACCACTTTTGCGATTGGCGCCGTCCGGCGGTGTCAGAGGGACAGTTTGAAACCCACGTGTGACGGGGTGAAACCGAGGCGCTCGTAGAAGCGGTGGGCGTCCTTGCGGGTGGCGTCCGAGGTGAGCTGCACCAGGACGCAGTCACGCGCGCGCGACTCCGCGATCGCCCACTCCACGAGCCGGGTGCCCAGCCCGGTGCCGCGCGCGGAGGCGTGGACGCGGACCGCTTCGATCAGGGCGCGGGTCGCGCCGCGCCGGGAGAGGCCGGGCAGGATCGACAGCTGCAGCGTTCCGGTCACGCGGCGCGTGGTTCCGTCGGTGTGTTCGGCCACGACCAGCAGCTGGTTCGGGTCCGTCTCCAGCCGGGCGAACGCCGCGTGATAGGGCGCCAGGTCGTCGGGGGTCTCCCGGCCGGCGCCGAGGGAGTCGTCCGCGAGCATGGCCACGACGGCCGGTACGTCGTCGGCGGTGGCGGGGCGGATGGCGACGGCGTCGTCGTGGATCGTCATGACCTGGAGGCTACGCGGCGGGCGCGGGCGCGGGCGCGGGTCCGGACCGGCCGAGCCCGTTGCAGCCGCCGGCCGTGCCGGGTCGGCCCCCACGGCTTGAGCACCGAGATCGCCGTCATGAAGACGTAGGCGCTCAGCGAGACGGACGGCGGCACGAGCAGGTGAGCGGCCTCCACCTGGCCGCCCGCGGCGGCGTCGGCCGCGGCGTCGCGCAGCGTGCCGGGCAGCAGGAAGAGGGTGAGCCCGGTGGTGGCGAGCGTCAGCCAGAACTTGGTGACGACCCACCAATGCCGGGCCAGCCCCCAGCGGGTGCCGAGCGAGAGCACGAGACCGGTGACCAGGCTGAGCAGCGCCACCGTGCCGAGCGGCCACTGCCCGAGCACCGCCATCGCCCGGTAGGCGGCGCGGTCGAGCGCGGGCGAGCCGCCGGCGGCGCCTGCGACGCCCAGGCAGAGCAGCGCGAGTGCGAGCCCGAGCCAGCCGGCGGAGGTGACGACGTGCGCGACCAGCAGGGCTCTGCGCGCGGGACGGGTCAGCTGCTGCATGTCCTCAACCGTCTCCGGCCGGGTCGCGGAGCGCGTCTGCCGTCGGGAGTATGCGTGCGTACTCGCTGCCGAGTACGCACAGAGAGCGCAGGCGGGAACGACTGCCGCGAGCCGTGCGGTCCCGTCCCGTACCGCCATCAATTCCCACCGAATGGGCAAAATCGTGGAATTCGGGGGAAGCGCGAACGGGGCTTGTGGATCGATGTCATAACGGTATGGTCGACTCCACATCGACCGGGCCGGTGTCCCCCGGTATTCGTCCGGCCGATGCTTCAGGGGGCTCCCAATCAGGCACGCTCCGATTCCGGATGTGCATGGACCGACCGGAAGATGTTCGAGGCGAGACAGATCATGACCACTACGTCGGCTGGACAGGGCACGGCTGCCGGGGACGGCGGCGGCAGCGGCGGCGAGTGGAGCTGGTTCGCTCCGGCACGGAAGTCGCCGCAGTCGGGCACGGACGCCGGGCCCGAGGGAAGCGGCCAGGAGCGCGGCGAGGGGGAGATACCCAGCCGGCCGGTGACGCCCATCCGGCCGATCGGCTCCCAGCGTGACCGCGCCTCCGTACCGCCGGAGCAGCGGCTGCAGCAGGTGCAGACGGCACCTGCCCCGCAGGCTCCGCCCGCGGTGGAGGACCGCGAGCCCGCCTTCGAGCGGGAACCCGAGCCGGAGCCCGTGCATGAGCCCTTGCATGAGCCGCTGCACGAGAAAGCAGGCGCAGGCCGGCCCGCCGGTGCCTGGACGGACGAGTGGACGCCGTCGTCGGGCGGTCACTCGCCGGACGCGGTGCTGATCCGGCGGCTCATCGACGAGATCGAGCCCGTCGCCGACTCGGTCACCGCCTACTTCTACGCGATGCTCTTCGTGCAGCACCCGCATCTGCGCGACATGTTCCCCGCTTCCATGGACTCCCAGCGTGACCGCCTCTTCCGGGCGCTGGTGACGGCCATGAAGCTCATCGACGACATGGACGTGCTCACCCGGTACCTGACCGAACTGGGCCGCGGCCACCGGAAGTACAGCGTGCAGCCCGACCATTACCCGGCGGTCGGCGAGTGCCTGATCTCGGCCGTCTCGCAGTATGCGCAGGACAGCTGGGACGAGGCCGCCGAGGCGGCGTGGGTGCGGGCGTACACCACCATCTCCCAGATCATGATCGACGCGGCCGCCGAGGACGAGAAGCACGCTCCGGCCTGGTGGGAGGCGGAGATCGTCTCGCACGAGATGCGGACCCCGCAGATCGCGGTCGTCACCCTCCGCCCGGACCAGCCCTACCCGTTCCGGGCCGGCCAGCACACGAGCGTCGAGACACCGTGGTGGCCGCGCGTG
>DASSBO010000096.1:0-9750 GCA_035698655.1 Streptomyces sp. | reverse complement strand
CTCACGGATGCGCGCCAGGTGCCCGTTGATGTGGGCGACCGCTGCCTTGCGCCCCGCGGCGGTGTCGGGAAGGCGCCGGTCGGGGCAGGCCGGCCGGGAACAGGAGAGCCGGACGGTGCCCGGCGACGGGCGGCCGTGCGGGTCCAGGCGCACCGTCCACACCCGCCCTTCGACGCGCTCCCCCTGCGGTGCGCCGGCATCCACCGTCATGTGCGTACTCCCACCCTGTGCTCGATCGGTTACTCCGTGCGTTTCCATCATCACGGATACCGACCCGCCCCCGCGAACGCGCCCCCGTGAACACGCCGGTCACGGTAGTGGCGCGCACTGGCAGTGCCACCGCTCTCAGGTTCGGCGGACGCCGGAGGGCCGGGGCGTGCTGACGATCGACACCTCCGGGTCCATCCAGGAGGGAGTCGATTCGGGGGTCGACACCAGCGAGGAATTCCGCCTCACGGGCTCGCCCGCCGCCCACCTGCAGGCCTGACCGGCGGCCCGGCGTACCGGGCTGATCGGTCCGGATCACATCGGTGCGGCCACGAGGTGCGGTGCGGCCAGCAGTACGGCCCCGAGACCCAGCAGGACCACACCGATACCGAGCGCGAACGTCTCGGCACGCGGGAGGACCTTCTCCAGGGTGATCACCCCTGCAATGGCGGCCATCCAGATCAGGCTCATGACCCCGGCGGCCAGCAGGACACCCATGAGGGCCCAACAGCACCCGAGGCAGTAGCCGCCGTGCACCACGCCCACGCGGAGCGCGCCGCGGCGGTTGCGGGTCGCCGGGGCCGCATACCGCACCACCAGCGCGAGCGGAGACCGGCACCGCACGAGGCACCAGTGCTTCAAGGGGGTGAACTGGTAGACGCCCGCCGCCACCAGCACCGCCGCCCCGGCACGAACGGCGACGACGGCGTCGCCGCGCATCGCCAGGTTCTCGAAGGCCTGGACCACCGCATAGCCGAGCACCCCGGACAGGCCCCACACCAGCAGGTAGCCGGCGACCAGCGCACCCAGCGTGCCCCCGCCGGCCCGGGCGCCGAGCAGCCGTCGCATGCCGACCATGAACGGCGTGACCGCAGGCAGCATCATCGCCGCCATCATCAGCATCCACGTGGCCAGAAACAGTACCGCGGCGCCCGGGGCAGTGCCGTTCCCCATCCCTTCCATGGGGTGCAGGCCGGTGAGAACACCCGACTCCATTCCGGGCATGGCCAGCACGACCGTGAGCAGCCATGCCACCGCGGCGAGGGCGAGCAGCGTCCCCGCCAGCAGCAGTTCCGACGGCGACCAGCTGCGGGCCGCAGCGATGCCGCGTCCCTGTGCCCTGGCCGTCAGTCGGAGTCCGGGCCCGACCATTCGAACGGGAAGAGTTTGCTGGAGTATCCGGAGCGGTCCCACTCGAAGCCGTAGGCGTCGGCGCGGTCCGTGGTCGCCCGGCCCCAGACCGCGGGCGGCTGACCTGGTCCGACCTCCGCTCCCGGGAGGTTGTGGGACAGGACCCGCTCGCCCTCACGGGCGGTCGGACCGGTCAGCGCCTCGACGACCGCCTCGGCCTTCTCCGGGATCCGCATGCGCCATGTGCCCAGGTCGTCGTCGATCGAGACCTCGATCGGTGCGGACTCCATGCCCCGGATCTCCGGACCGAGGACCTGCACGAACTGCGCGGGCCAGCCGCCCGCCTGCCCGCCGAACACCGTCTGCAGGGCTGCGCGCTGTGCGTCGTCCGCGCGTGCGTCGACGAAAATGGCGGCACGGGCGTCGGAGGCTTCGTCTGCCCACGGGTTTCCGGTGAACGAGCCGAGCATGGCGAGGTTGAGGCCGTCGAACCGAGTGTCTCCGTAGACTCCCTCGAGGACGTGCCAGAGCAGGATGCCGTTGCAGTCACCGTAGGTCGGTGGTTGGGCGAACGAGCAGGGGCAGGGGATCGCGCACTTGCACGCGTCGAACCACTGCCCTTTGACGTGCCACTTCTCGATGCCGGGGGTAGCCATGACCAGGCCTCCTCCCGTGCGGGGACACTTGCCTCTCCAGTATCGGCCGGCCGATCCCGCCCGCCTACGGGACCTTCGGCCCCGATCCGCCGCAGGTGGGGGAAAATGAGGGGCCGGTCCGGCCAGCAACCTCCGTAGGCGATCCTGCCGTCGGCTCCGGTCACCCCGGCGTGTCCCCGGGGGCCGCGGCGTCAGCTGTCGAAACCCATACCGGCGGCGTCCATCGCCCTCAGCCACAGGTTGCGGTGCCCGGCACGGGCGTCCGCGCGGGCGAGCGACCACTGGGTGAGGCCGATGCCCGCCCACCGCACCGGCTCGGGAGGGAAAGGCAGCGGTTTGCGCCGCACCATCTTCAGCCGCGTCCGCTCGGTGCGCTCTCCGGCGAGCAGATCCAGCATCACCTCCGCGCCGAACCGGGTCGCTCCCACCCCCAGCCCGGTGAAGCCCGCGGCGTAGCCGACCCGTCCGCCGTGCGCGGTCCCGAAGAAGGGCGAGAAGCGGGAACAGGTGTCGATGACGCCGCCCCACATGTGGCTGAACCGCAGCCCGGCCAGCTGCGGGAAGAACGCGAAGAAGTGCCCGGCCAGCTTGCGGAAGGTCTCCGGACGCTGGTCGTACTCGGCGTCGATGCGGCTGCCGAAGTGGTACACGGCGTCGTAACCGCCCCACAGGATGCGCCCGTCCGCGGTGGGTCGGAAGTAGTGGAAGTGGTTGGCGCTGTCGCTGAGTCCCTGCCGGCCCGACCAGCCCACGGCGGCCCACTGCTGCCGGGTCAGCGGCTCGGTGGTCAGTGCGTAGTCGTAGACGGGCACGAGGAACGGGCGGACCCTGCGCAGCAGGGACGGGAAGGCGTTGGTGCCGAGGGCGGCCTGCCGGGCGCGTACGCGCCCGTACGGTGTGCGCACGGCCACGCCGGCGTCGCTGCGCGCGAGTTCGCGTGCCGGTGTGTGCTCGTAGACCCGGACGCCCGCCTCCACGACCGCGCGCTTGAGGCCCCAGGCGAGACGTGCCGGGTTGAGCAGCGCCACCTCCCGGCTGTTGCGCAGCCCCGCCAGGAGGGCGGGCGACGTGATCTCGGCGCGTAGGGCGTCCCCGTCCAGGAACTCCAGGCCCTCGTCGAGCCCGAGCCGCGCGGCGTCCGCGAGTGTCCGGCGGAGTCCGGCAACCTGCCAGGGCTCGGTCGCCAGGTCGATCTCGCCGGTGCGTGCGAAGTCGCAGTCGATGCCGTACCGCGCGAGGGCCTTCTCGAGCGCGCCGAGGTTCTGCCGGCCGAGGCGTTGGAGTGTGGTGATCTCGTCGGGCCAGCGTTCCAGCCCGTTGGCGAAGCCGTGGGTGAGGGAGGCCGCGCAGAAGCCGCCGTTGCGTCCGGAGGCGGCCCATCCGACCTCCTTCGCCTCGATGAGGACCACGTCGCGGGCCGGGTCACGTTCCTTGGCGAGCAACGCGGTCCACAGTCCGCTGTATCCGCCGCCGACGACGAGCAGGTCGCACTCTTCGTCACCGGTCAGCGCAGGGCGCGGGGCGGGCCGGCGGCCGGGGTCGTCGAGCCAGAACGGGACGGGGCGGGCGCCGGCCAGCGCGTGCACGGCCGACGCCGTGGGAGCGTCGGTCATCCCTGCCGGCTCCTCTTGCGCCGGTTGGCGACGAGTTGGCCACCCAGCACGGCGGCGACGGCGATGACGAACATGGCCGTGCCGATCACGTTCACCTGCACAGGCACACCGCGCTGGGCTGCACCCCACACGTACATGGGGAAGGTGACGGTGGAGGGGCCCGCGTTGAACTGGGTGATGATGAAGTCGTCGAAGGACAGCACGAAGCTGATCATCGCTCCGGCCGCGATGCCGGGTGCCGCCAGCGGCAGAGTGACCCGCAGGAAGGTCTGCAGCGGACCCGCGTACAGGTCACGTGCGGCCTCTTCCAGGCGCGGGTCCATGCTCGTCACGCGCGCCTTCACCGCGACGACGACGAAACTCAGGCAGAACATGATGTGCGCGATGAGGATGGTGGCGAAGCCGAAGTCGACCCGCATGTTGAGGAAGAGGGTGCCCAGCGAGGCGCCCATCACCACCTCCGGCATGGCCATCGGCAGGAAGATGAGCGCGTTGCCGGCGCCCTTGCCCCGGAAACGGAAGCGGGCGAGCGCGAAGGCGGCCAGCGTCCCGAAGGCCGTGGCGGCGATGGTGGCCAGTACGGCGATGCGCAGGCTGAGCGCGAGCGAGCCGCACATGCCGGCGACGTCGCAGGGGTGGGTCCAGGCGTCGGTGGAGAACTGCTGCCAGTCGTAGTTGAAGCGACCGGACGGCTTGTTGAACGAGAAGACCGTCACCACCACGTTCGGCAGCAGCAGGTACACCAGCGCAGCGCCGCCCGCGAGGACGACGGCGTTGCGGCGCAGCCAGCGCAGCGGAGAGACCGTCCGGGACGTGGCGCCGGTGAGTGTGTTCGCGGCCATCAGACCAGTTCCTCCGTTCCCGCTTTACGCATGTAGAGGGTGACCATGATCAGGATGAGCGCCATGAGGATGAACGACATCGCCGCCGCCGTCGGGTAGTCGAGGACGTTGAGGAACTGCTTCTGGATGGCGTTGCCGATCATCTGCGTGTTCGGCGAGCCCAGGAGTTGCGCGTTGATGTAGTCGCCGGAGGCGGGGATGAAGGTGAGAAGGGTGCCGGCGACGACCCCCGGGAGGGAGAGCGGGAAGGTCACCTTCCGGAAGGTCGTCGCCGGTTTCGCGTACAGGTCACGGGCGGCCTCGTGCAGGGAGACGTCGATCCGCTCCAGGGAGCTGTAGAGCGGGAGGACCATGAACGGCAGGAAGTTGTAGGTCAGGCCGCACACGACCGCCAGCGGTGTCGCCAGCAGCCGGTCGTCGCCGGTGAGCCCGAGGAAGGCGGTGACGTCCAGGACGTGCAGCGAGTCCAGGACGCCGACGACGGTGCCGCGGTCGGAGAGGATCGTCTTCCAGGCGAGGGTGCGGATGAGGAAGCTGGTGAAGAAGGGCGCTATCACCGTCACCAGCAGCACGTTGCGCCAGCGCCCCGCCCGGAAGGCGATCATGTAGGCGAGCGGGTAGCCGATCAGCAGGCACAGCGCGGTGGCGATGGCGGCGTACCCGAACGAGCGAACGAAGTGCGGACCGTATGCCGCCAGCGCGTCGGTGTAGTTGGCGAAGTGCCAGGTGACGCGGTAGCCGTCCACGAGAGAGCCGCTCTGGATGGACGTGGACGCCTGGTAGAAGAACGGCGCCACGAAGAAGACCGCGAGCCAGAGCCCGGTCGGCAGCAGCAGCCAGTAGGGGGTGAGGCGGCGCCGGGAGCGGTGTGCGGGGGCGGGGGGCTGCGCGGAGGAGTCGGGCCCCGCGGCGCGGACGGGGGCGACGGCGGTCATGCGCTCTCCTCCCGTATCTGCGCGTCCTGCTCTGTGCCGGCACTCAGGGACTGTTCGACGGGGAAGGCGAAGGTGTGCGCGGGCCGCCAGTGCAGGACCACGTGCGCGCCGGGCGTCAACCGGTCGTCGCGCTCGATGTTCTGCTCGTACACGGCGAGTTCCGGGCCGGCGGGGCTGTCGATGACGTACTGCAGGGACACGCCGAGGTACCCGGTGTCCCGGATGCGTCCGGTGAGGCGGTTGCTGTCCGCGGGTACCGACTCCGCGTCGTCCTCGTGGATCAGGGAGATCTTCTCCGGGCGGACGCCGACCAGCAGCTTCTCCCCCGCCCGGATGTTCTGCACGGCGCACCGCCGGGCGGGGAGCCGCAGGGCGCTGTCGGCGCCGAGCGTCTTGACCTCCAGCTCCTCCCCCGCCTCGACGATCTCCGCTTCGATGAGGTTGGAGGTGCCGAGGAAGTTGGCGACGAAAGTGGAGCGCGGGTTCTCGTACAGTCCGGCCGGAGCTCCGAGCTGCTCGACGCGGCCGCTGTTCATCACGGCGACCGTGTCGGCCATGGTCATGGCCTCCTCCTGGTCGTGGGTGACGTGTACGAAGGTGATGCCGACCTCCGTCTGGATGCGCTTGAGTTCCAGCTGCATCTGGCGGCGCAGTTTCAGGTCGAGGGCGCCCAGCGGCTCGTCCAGCAGGAGCACCTGCGGCCGGTTGATCAGCGCGCGGGCGAGGGCGACGCGCTGCTGCTGTCCGCCCGAAAGCTGCCGGGGTTTGCGGTGTGCCATGGAACCGAGCTGGACGAGGTCGAGCATCTCGTCGACCTTGTCGCGGACGGCCTTCACCCCGCGCCGGCGCAGGCCGAAGGCGATGTTGTCGTGCACGTCGAGGTGCGGGAAGAGCGCGTAGTTCTGGAAGACCGTGTTGACGGGCCGTTCGTGCGGCGGGAGTCCGGTGATGTCGTCGCCGTCGAGCGTCACCGCGCCGCTGGTGGGCTCCTCGAGCCCGGCGATCATGCGCAGGGTCGTGGTCTTGCCGCAGCCGGATGCGCCGAGGAGGGCGAAGAAGGAACCTTCGGGGATGGTGAGGTCGAGCGGGTGCACGGCGGTGAAGTCGCCGAAGACCTTGCTGACCCCGGTAAGCGTGATCGTCATATCCGGTCCTCGATGGGAGGTCTTGGGAGGGCTGGGGGTGCCGGCGCCGGCGCCGTCGTGCTACGCACCGATGAGCTTGGCGAAGCTGTCCTCGAATTCGGACTCTTCCTCGGGGCTCAGCTGCCGGAAGTTGTAGCCGGCCGCGATCGTCTTCTCGTCGGGGAAGATCAGCGGGTTGTTCGCCAGCTCCTCGTCGGTCTTCGCCAGCTCCGCCTTCGCGCCGGTGACGGGGCAGATGAAGTTGACCCAGGCAGCCAGCTCGGCAGCCACCTCCGGCTGGTAGTAGTAGTCGATCAGTGCTTCGGCGTTCGCCCGGTGCCGGGCCTTGGCGGGCACCATCAGTTCGTCCGCGCCGTAGACGTAGCCGGCATCGGGGACGGCGAACTCCACGTCCGGGTTGTCGAACTGCAGCTGCACGATGTCGCCGGACCAGGCCACGCAGGCGGCGATGTCGCCGGAGCTGAGCCCGTCGATGTAGTCGTTGCCGGTGAACCGTCGCAGCTGCCGGCGATCGACGGCCTTCTGAATGCGGGCCAGGGCGGCTTGGTAGTCGTCGGCGGTGAACTTCTCCGGGTTCTTGCCCATGTCCAGCAGCGTCATGCCCATGGTGTCGCGCATCTCGGTGAGCATGGTCACCTTGCCCTTGAGGGACTCGTCGTCCAGCAGCTGGCTGACGCTGGTGATCTTCCTTCCGCCGGTGGCCTTCTTGTTGTACGCCACGCCGGCGGCGACGCCCTGCCACGGATAGCTGTACCGGTTGCCGGGATCGTGCGGCGACATCCGGTAACGGTCTTCGAGGTTGGTGACGGCGTGGGGCAGGTGGGCGGGGTCGAGGGGCTGGGCCCAGCCCTGACGGATGATGCGCCCCACCATCCAGTCCGTGAGGACCACCAGGTCGCGTCCGGTGGACTGGCCGGCGGCGAGCTGCGGCTTGATCTTGCCGTAGAACTCGTTGTTGTCGTTGATGTCCTCGATGTACCTGACCCGGATGCCGCTCTGCCGCTCGAAACGGTCGAGAGTCGGGCGCTTCTTCTTGTTGTGGTCGTCGACGTCGATGTAGAGCGGCCAGTTGGAGAAGGTGAGGACCCTCTCCTTCTTCGAGTAGTCGGGGTCCGCCTCGGGAGCGCCTGAACCTTTGCTGCCCGCCGCGGGCGGGATCCCGCAGGCCGCGAGTGTGCCGCCGCCCGCGGCGAGGGCCCCGAGGCGGAGCAGACGGCGCCGGCTCATGGCGCCGCGCCCCTCGGCCAGGCTGCGTTCCCACGCCTTCGCGACGGGTTCGGGGAGGCCTTCGTACAGGTCCATGAGGACCACCTTCCGACGAGAGGACAAAGAGGGTGGTGCGGTGCCCGGGTCAGCGGTCGCCGAAGACCGTGCGGTGCCAGTCCTTGCGGGCGGTGCCGGTGATGTCGTGCATGACGTGCTTGATCTGCGTGTACTCCTCGAAGGAGTAGGCCGACATGTCCTTGCCGTGGCCGGAGGCCTTGTATCCGCCGTGCGGCATCTCGCTGACGACCGGAATGTGGTCGTTGACCCACACGCACCCGGCCTGGATCTGCCGCACGGCCCGGCCGGTGCGGAAGACGTCGCGGCTCCAGACGGAGGCGGCGAGGCCGTAGGGGGTGTCGTTGGCGAGGGACAGGCCCTCGTCGTCGCTGTCGAAGGGCAGGACGGTGAGGACGGGGCCGAAGACCTCCTGCTGGACGATCTCGCTGGCCTGTGGCGCGCCGGTGATCAGTGTGGGGCGGTAGTACGCGCCCTTGGCGAGGTCACCGTCCGGGACGTCGCCGCCGGTGACGACGGTGGCGTAGGAGCGCGCGCGGTCCACGAAGCCGGCGACGCGGTCGCGGTGGGCGTGCGAGACGAGGGGGCCGAGGTCGGTTCCCGCGGCGAAGGGGTCACCCAGCCGGACTCGCGCCATCAGTTCGGCGACGCCGGCCACGAAGTCGTCGTACAGCCTCCGTTGGACGTAGGCGCGGGTCGCCGCGGTGCAGTCCTGCCCGGTGTTGATGAGGGCGCCGGCGACCGCGCCGTGCACGGCTGCGTCGAGGTCGGCGTCGTCGAGGACGACGAAGGGCGCCTTGCCGCCGAGTTCCAGGTGGACCCGCTTTCCGCTGCTTCCTGCGATCTCCGCGACACGCTTGCCGACGGCCGTCGACCCGGTGAAGGACGTCATGGCCACGGAGGGATGCCGCACCAGGGCCTCGCCCGCGTCGCGTCCGGCGCCGGTGACGATGTTGACGACGCCGTCGGGGATTCCGGCGGCGCGAGCGGCGTCGGCGAACATCAGCGAGGTGAGCGGGGTCAGTTCGGACGGCTTGAGCACGATGGTGTTGCCCGCGGCGACGGCCGGCAGGATCTTCCACGCCGCCATCTGCAGCGGGTAGTTCCAGGGCGCGATGGAGCCGATGACGCCGAGGGGTTCCCGGCGTACGTACGAGGTGTGGTCACCGCTGTACTCGGCGGCCGCCACGCCGGGCAGACCGCGGGCCGCACCGGCGAAGAAGGAGACGTTGTCGAAGGACCCGGGGACGTCGAACTCCTCGGACAACTTCAGCGGCTTGCCGCACTGCAGCGACTCGGCGTACACAAAGTCGTCCGTCCGTGCGTGTAGCTCATCGGCCCAGCGGTGCATGGCGTCGGATCGGTCACCGGGCGTGGCGCCGGCCCACCCGGGCAGGGCGCGCTCGGCCGAGCGCACGGCCGCGTCGACGTCCGCGGCGCCGGCCAGTTCGTACTCGTAGACCTGCCGGCCGGTTGCCGGGTCGACGACCGCGTGCCGAGTGCCCGAGCCGCCGCTGCCGAGCCGCCCCGAGATGTACTGGGCGCCGGCGGCGAACCGCTCGGCCACATCGAAACGCTGGACCATCGAACCCTCCTGCGGGTGGCTGTCGGTCAACGGCGCGGCAGCCCGGCTCCAGGCGGCACGTGGCACCGGTCTGCGGCTGGTCGCCGATCCTGGCAGGGGAAGCGCGAATCAACAAGGGATTCCGTCGCTTGTATTTGATTCAGCTGCGGAACCCGAACCACAGCGGGGGTTGTCGGTCCGAGGGGCGGCTCGGCGGCCCGCCCCTCGGAGGGGTGGTCAGAGTGCGGTCATGACGTGCTTGACGCGGGTGTAGTCCTCGAAGCCGTAGGCGGAGAGGTCCTTGCCGTAACCGGACTTCTTGAACCCGCCGTGCGGCATCTCCGCGACCAGCGGGATGTGCGTGTTGATCCACACA
>DASSBO010000095.1:0-2765 GCA_035698655.1 Streptomyces sp. | reverse complement strand
GTCGGCACAGCAGTTCGGTGTAGGCGCGCGGGTCACGCATGGTGCGTTTCCGGTCGTCCACGGTCCGGTGCGCGCCCAGGCCCTCGCGCAGCCAGCCGGGCATCGCCTTGGTGAGCGCCTCGACGGCCTCGGCGCGCGTGTCGGCGACCTGCACGACGCCGGCGGACACGTGCTCGCGTGCGGCCGCCGCGACGGTCTGAGGCGGATGCCCGGCTGCCTGCGCCTCCGCTCGCCACAGCGCGACCAGGCGGGCCTTCTCCTCGTCGCCGCAGTGCATGCCGAGCAGCATCGGCAGCGCTCGCCGTGCGGCGAGCCGCACGGAGTGCTCCGAGGTGCAGGCCATGACGACGGGCGGCCCCTCGGGTGGCGCGCCGGTGGTCTCGACGCCCTGGTCGGGCCGCGGGACGACCGGGACCTCGGGGAAGCGGTAACGCGCGCCGTCGGCCGCCACCCGCGGCTCGCTGAGCCAGCGCAGCAGCAGGTCGAGCGACTCGGGGAAGTCGCGTTCGTACGCCTGCAGGCCGGCTCCGAAGACCGTCAGGTCGATCCAGGGGCCGCCGCGCCCGACGCCGAGCTGGAAGCGGCCGCCGGAGAGCAGGTGCAGCAGGGCGGCCTGTTCGCCGAGCGCCACGGGGTGCGCCGTCGGCAGCACGCTGACGGCTGTGCCGACGGTGATCCGCCGGGTGCGGCCCAGCAGCAGGCCGGCCATCGTCACGGCCGACGGGCACACGCCGTAGGGCACGAAGTGGTGTTCGGCGAGCCACACCGCGTCGAGACCGGCGGCCTCGCTCCGCTCGGCGGCCCGCACCGCACGGTGCAGCGCCTCTCCCTGACCCTGCCCCGGGAACTGGGCAGCCAGCACGAAGGTCCCCACTCGCATCGATCCACGCCTCCTCGAGGCCGACAGGACGCCGGCAAGCACGCTCCCCCGATGGCATTAACGCCTGACACGTGCCAAGGGCACGGCTCGCACGATGATCGTTCGTTCAGCCCGGCGTGCGGGGTCACTAGGCTGGTGGGTGCCGTCTGTGCAGTGTCCGCACGAGAAACCGAGGTGTGCCGTGTCCCCGCGTCGAAACCGCCCGCAGCGCGGTGGCAGGTCAGCGCGTCGCTTCTCGGACGCGTCGGACGGCGCGGACCGGTACGGGCTGGAGCGTACCGAGGAGTGGCGCGGCGAGGAGTGGGCCGTGCGGCAGGTCGGCGGTTCCACGGGGAAGACGTACCGGTGCCCGGGCTGTGACCAGGAGATCCGGCAGGGCGTGCCGCACGTGGTGGCCTGGGCGCGGTCGGGCACGGTCGACGACCGGCGGCACTGGCACAAGGCCTGCTGGAACGCGCGGGACCGCCGGAGCGCGCGGCTCCAGCGGTCCCGGAACGCCCCGCGTTACTAGGGCCTGTTCGTCAGACGTCGCGCTTGGTCAGCAGCCCGTAGGCGCCGATCAGCGCCGCGGCCGTCAGTGCGGCCAGCAGGCCGAGCAGCGTCCAGCCGTCGCCGTCGCCCTGCAGCGGGACGCGGTAGAGCGAGGCGAGGCCGTTGAGCGGCGAGTAGCCCTGCAGGTTCTCGCGCAGCGACCTGGTGCTCTCGCCGAAGAGGAACAGCGAGACGATGATCGGCAGCAGCACCACGCCGAGCATGGTGGTCACGGCGCCGGCCGTGTGCCGGAGCATCGCGCCCACGGCGAGGGACAGCAGACCGAGCAGCGCGACGAACAGGCCCGCGCCGACCGTGGCCCCGAGCCACTCGCCGGCGGTCGCGACGAGCCGGCCGTCGACGAGCGAGTCGGCCATGGGCGAGGAGCCGCCGAAGAAGGACGGCACCGGCTTGTCCTTGAGCAGCGCCCAGTTGACGACTGCGACGAGGCTGCAGGCGAGTGTCGTCGGCACGAACGCCACCAGGAAGAACACCACGGACTTCGCCAGCAGCACCCGGCCGCGCTGCGGGCAGGCGGTCATCGTGGTGCGGATCATGCCGGTGCCGTACTCGGAGGTGACGACCAGCACGCCGAGGGTGATGACCGCGATCTGGCCGAACAGCAGCCCGAACAGGCCGCCGGACAGGATCGGTTCGGTGACGTACTCCGAGGTGCTCATCGCCAGGGCGGTCAGGAGGCCGACCCCGACCACCAGCAGGAGCATCACGCCGAGCGTCCACATCGTGGAGCGCACCGAGCGGATCTTGGTCCACTCGGAGGCCAGGGCGTGCCCGAAGTGGGCCTTCTCCACCGCGCCGCCGGGCGGGACGGCGTACGCGCCGGGCGGCGGGGCGCCCTGCCAGGCCTGCTGCGGCGGCACGGCCGGCTGGGGAGCGGGCTGCTGCTGCGGTGGCGGTGGCGCCTGCACGCGGATCTGCTGCGTGGCCGTGTCCTGGTGAGGGTGCGGCGTCGTCATCGGGCGTCCTCGCTGTCGGACGGAGCGGCGGGTGCGGCGGGTGCGGACGGTGCGGCGGCGGGCGCGGCCGGCGGCACCGGCGGTGCGGCCGGTGGCGGTGCAGGTGCTGCGGGCGGCGGCCCGTACGCGCCGGGCGCGGGCTGCTGCGGCGGCACGACCGGCTGGGGCGTGGGCGCGCCCGCGGGCATCGGCCCCGGCTGCGCGGGGACGGCCGGCCCGGGCTGCGGTGGGCCGTACCCGCCGGGGGCGGCCGGCCCGGGCTGCGGCGGCGGCCAGCCGGCCGCGGGCGCCTGCAGGCCGACGCGCTGGTCGGCGGTCGACCGGTAGTCCACGGCGCCCTGGGTCAGTCGCATGTACGCCTCCTCCAGGGAGGCCTG
>DASSBO010000094.1:0-6894 GCA_035698655.1 Streptomyces sp. | reverse complement strand
AAGGTCGAGTTCAGCCCCAGCGAGCCGCCCAGGTGCACCTGGTAGCCCGCGACCTGCTCGCCGTCGGCGTCGCGGATCAGCTGGCCCTTGAGGCCGATGTCCGCGGTCTGGATGCGCGCGCAGGCGTTCGGGCAGCCGTTGATGTTGATGGTGACGGGCTCGTCGAAGTCCGGCAGGCGTCGCTCGAGTTCGTCGATGAGCGACGAACCGCGGTCCTTGGTCTCGACGATGGCCAGCTTGCAGAACTGGATGCCGGTGCAGGACATGGTGCCGCGCCGGAAGACCGAGGGGCGGGTGGTCAGGTCCAGCGCCTCCAGTTCCTCGCGCAGCGCCTCGACCTGGTCCTGCTCCACGTCCAGGATGATCATCTTCTGCTCGACGGTGGTGCGCACCCGGCGCGAGCCGTGCTCTTCGGCGAGCGCGGCGACCTTGGTGAGGGTGCCGCCGTCGATGCGGCCGACGCGCGGCGCGAAGCCGACGTAGTAGCGGCCGTCCTGCTGCTCGTGCACGCCGACGTGGTCACGCCACTGCTGCACGGGCCTGTCCGGGGCCGGGCCGTCGGCCATCTTCCGCAGCAGGTACTCGTTCTCCAGCACCTCGCGGAACTTCTCGGCGCCCCAGTCGGCGACCAGGTACTTCATCCGCGCGCGGTTGCGCAGCCGCCGGTAGCCGTAGTCGCGGAAGATCTTCACGACGCCCTCGTGCACGTCGGGCACGTCCTCGATGGGCACCCAGGCGCCCAGCCGCACGCCGAGCTTCGGATTGGTCGACAGGCCGCCGCCGACCCACACGTCGAAGCCCGGGCCGAGCTCGGGGTGGTTCACCCCGACGAACGACACGTCGTTGATCTCGTGGACGACGTCCAGCAGCGGCGAGCCGGAGATGGCCGTCTTGAACTTCCGCGGCAGGTTCGAGTACGCGGGGTTGCCCACCACCCGGCGCCTCATCTCCTCCAGCGCCGGGGTGCCGTCGATGATCTCGTCCTTGGCGATGCCGGCGACGGGCGAGGCGAGGAAGGCACGCGGGGTGTCGCCGCAGGCCTCGGTGGTCTGCAGGCCGACGCTCTCCAGCCGGCGCCAGATCTCCGGCATGTCCTCGATGCGGATCCAGTGCAGCTGGATGTTCTGCCGGTCGGTGATGTCGGCGGTGCCGCGGGCGAACTCCTGGGAGATCTCGCCGATCACCCGCAGGGCGGCGGTGGTCAGCCGGCCGCCGTCGATGCGGACCCGGAGCATGAAGTACTCGTCGTCGAGTTCCTCCGGCTCCAGGACGGCGGTCCTGCCGCCGCTGATGCCGGGGCGGCGCTGGGTGTACAGACCCCACCAGCGCATGCGTCCGCGCAGGTCGGCGCCGTCGATCGAGTCGAACCCGCGGTGTGCGTAGATCGTCTCAATGCGTGTCCGCACATTGAGACCGTCGTCGTCCTTCTTGGTCTGCTCGTTGCCGTTGAGCGGGGTGAAGTGCCCCGCGGCCCACTGACCCTCGCCGCGGTGGCGGCCTGCCTTGCGGCTCTTCCGTGCGGCGACGGGGCTATGGGGGGTGTCGGCCATGGCGAATACGTCCTTCGGACTGACGGTGGACAAGGGTCCTGGCCTGCGCACACGTGCGAAGGCGCAGCCGTGTGCGCAGGCGCGGCGACAGGTGAGAGGGCACGCCCGCGGCGATGCGGAACCGTGCTGGGAGATGCGGCGGTGCTGGTACTGTCAGCCCGCCGGACAGATGGCGCTGGACATGCGGCAGAGGTCGACGTGACGTCGACTCACCAAGACGATTCCAGCGCGAGACATGGCAGAAGCCTGGCACGTCCGAGTGAGACCAGTCCACCGCTATCCGCGATGCGGACCAGACTGTCCCGGATCGCGAGATGTGTGGCGCCGGTCACAGGCGTCCGGAGCCGTCAGACCGCGGCCCGTGCCCCCGGCCACGGGCCCGGCGTCGCACGGAAGGGCTCCTCCTCCACGACGGTGTCGAAGAGGCGGAAGCCGCGGCGCCGGTAGTTGTCCAGGGCGTGCGGCCCGTCCTTGCTGCAGGTGTGCACCCACACCCGCCGGGTCTGCTCGCGCTCGGGCCACCGCGTGGCGAGATCCCAGGCCCGGCGGATCCCCTCGGTCAGCAGGTGCCCGCCGATGCGCCGGCCGCGGAACGCGGCGATCAGTCCGAAGTAGCTGATCTCCACGACGCCGTCGTCCTGCCCCTCCAGTTCGATGAAGCCGGCGGGCGTCCCGTTCGCGTAGGCCACCCACGTCTCCACGCCCGGCCGGTCCAGGAACGCCGTCCACCGCGCGTGGTCCCACTCCAGCCGGTCGGTCCACGTCACGTCCGCGCCGACGGCCGTGTACAGGAAGCGGCTGAACTCGGGGCTGGGCACCTCGGAGCGCACGATCCGGATGCCGGACGCCTCGTCCGGCATCCGGGCAGGAGACAGCTCCCGGGGCGAGGTCGTCTCCAGGTACCAGGTCGTGACGCTGACGGTGTCCATGGCAGGCACCTTATGAAACGGCCCGGGAGACGCCGTCTCCCGGGCCGTTTCGCGGCTTTCGTGCCGCTAGACCTCGCCGCGCGCCCGGGCGCGCCGGGAGGTGAGCCACGAGGCGAACATGCCGTACAGCCCGCACAGGGCAACGATCGTGCCGAACGTCGGATCGCTGATGCGCGCGTTGTCGACCATGGACGTCGTGCCGTATTCGACGTAGAACGGCGCCCCCGCCATCAGCGCGCCGGCCAGGAACAGCAGGAACGCCGAGCCGCCGCCCAGCGGCCGCTGGAAGCGCCACGCGGCGATCAGCAGCGCCCAGCCGCCGAAGACCGCTTCGCACAGATGCGCGTCGTTGGCCTGCTCCGTCGCCGGATACTGCAGGATCCAGGCGCTCACCAGCAGCCAGACGCTCGCGACGATGGCCACGCCCATGGCCGACTGGTCCCGGAAGGCGAGGTTCTGCCGTGTCGAACCCCGGTACCGGGTGCGCTGCACCGGCCGCTCGTGCTGAGCCGTGGATCGCATGTTTCCGCTCCTCTCCCGAGTACGGGTCTGGCCGGCCTACCGGTCGTACGGGTCGTCCCCGCGGCGCCGCCGCGCCGGCCGGGTCCGCCGGCGCCGCCCCAGCCGCCGCCCGAGGCGCCATGCCAGGCGGCAGCACGCCGCCGCGGTGAGCACCAGCAGCCCGACCGCGGGCGTCGCCGCCGCGAACAGCACGCAGACACCCACCACCAGGGCCCCGACGAGGAACCAGCGCAGCCGGCGCGTCCACCGGCCGGGCGGCCGCGGCGGCTGAGGCATCTCCGCTTCCTCGAAGCGGTCGACGAACGCCGGATCCTCGTGGAGGTCCTTCTCGATCTCGTGCAGGATGCGCAGCTCCCGCAGGGTGAGTCGCCGTTCTTCCATGATCTTCGAACCATGTCTCCCGGGCGGACTTCTGGCTCCGGCCGAGTACCCACCTTCGGCGAGTCATCCTGCGAAGTCCGTCACGTTCCCGGCGCGCTGCGTCACGGCCGAGCGTTGACGCCGTCCGGCTCGGGGTGCTGGACTCCGCGCCATGAGCGAGCCCCGCACCTCCCCTTCCGCGCCCGTCGCCGTGCTCGGCGAGTGCGTCGCCGATGCCTTCGTCACTCCCGCCCCCGAGGATGCGCCCGCGCACGCACTCGGCCTCGAGGTGCATCCCGGCGGCGGCCCGGCGAACACCGCCGCCGCCCTGGCCGGACTCGGCACGCCCACCCGCTTCCTCGCCCGGCTGCCCGACGACGTCTTCGGGCACGCCTTCCGCGCCCGCATGGCCGCCTCCGGCGCCGACCTGGACGGCTGCGTCGCCGCCGGAGAGCCCGCAACCCTCGCCGTCGCCGACCTCGACCCGGAGGGCCGCGCCGCCTACTCCTTCCACGCCGAGGGCAGCGCCGACTGGCAGTGGACACCCGCGGAACTGGCCGCCGCGACCGACGGCCCGCTCTCCTGCCTGCACACCGGCTCCCTCGCCCTGGTGCGGCCGCCCGGCGCCGCCGCGCTGGAGGCGCTGCTCGAGGAGGTGCGCGCCCGCGCCACGGTCTCGCTCGACCCGAACGTCCGCCCGCTGCTCGTCGACCCCGCGCGCTACCGGGAGCGGCTGCCGCACTGGTGCCGCAGCGCCGACGTACTGCGGCTGTCCGACGACGACCTGGCCCACCTGCTGCCCGGCACCACCACTGAAAAGGCCGCGGGGATCCTGCACGGGCACGGCGTCCCGCTCGTCGTCGTCACTCTCGGCGGCGACGGCGTGTTCGCCTCGCTCGACGGCCGGCCGATGCGCGCCGCCTCCCCGGCCGTCGACGTCGTGGACACCGTGGGAGCCGGCGACGCCTTCATGGCCGGCTTCCTGCACGCGCTGCACGCCGCAGGCGCGCTCGGCGGGCGGCTCGACGCGCTGCGTACCGGGAGCGTCGAGGCGGCCCTGGAGGAGGGGACCCGCGTCGCGTCGGCCGTGTGCACCGTGCGCGGCCCGAACCTTCCCGCGCGCAGCCCGCGGTGAGCCGGCGGTCCACAAAGGGATCACGGTGTGTGTGCCGCCGCACCCGCCGGATACGTTAAGGCGGTGCACGCAGCCCACGAACCACCCGAACGGACCACCAGCACGTTCCGCAAGGTCCGCGCCGTCTACCGCAACGTCCCCAAACGCCGGATGGCGTGGCTGCTGCTGAAGGACACCGTCACGTCCTGCATCGAGTACCGGATCCTCGGCCTGGCCGCCGAGGCCGCCTTCTTCACCCTGATCTCGGTGCCGCCGCTGCTGCTGGCCGTGATCGGGCTGCTGGGCTACCTGGACACCCTCATCGACCTCGACACCATCGACTCGATCCGGAGCAACTTCCTCACCGCGGCCGCCACCGTGCTCTCCGACCGCGGCGTCGACCAGATCGCCCGCCCGCTCATCGACGACGTCATCCGCGGCGGACGGCCCGACGTCATCTCGATCGGCTTCGCGCTGTCCCTGTGGTCCGGCTCGCGCGCGGTGAACGTCTTCATCGACACCATCACCGTCATGTACGGGCTCGACGGGCACCGCGGCATCGTGCGGACACGGCTGCTGGCCTTCGTCCTGTACCTCGTCGCCCTGGTGATCGGCATGATCGTGCTGCCGCTGATGATCGCGGGCCCCGACGCCGTGCTGCAGCTCGTACCGCAGGCGGAACTGCTGGTGCGGATCTTCTACTGGCCGGTCGTGCTGATCCTGTCGATCGTCTTCCTCACCACGCTGTACCACGTGTCCGTGCCGGTGCGCTCGCCGTGGCGCGAGGACGTGCCCGGCGCGCTGGTCGCCCTGGTGATGTGGGTGGTGTGCAGCGCGGGGCTGCGGCTGTACCTCGTGCACTCGGTGGAGGGCCCGACGATCTACGGTTCTCTGGCCGCGCCCGTCGCCGTCCTGCTGTGGATCGGGGTCTCCGCCTTCGCGGTCCTCGTCGGGGCGGCCGTCAACGCGGCCATCGACCACGTCTGGCCGTCCGTCGCCACGGCGGCGGCCCGCCGGCTGACCGAACGCGCCCGCGAGAAGGCCGCGCAGGAGGTCGTCGACGCCGCGGCACGGCGGGCGATGCGCGGCGCCGAGAGCACCGGCGACGCCGGCGAGGAGCCGCCCGCGGAGTTCCCCGAACGCTGGACGAAGTTCCTGCCCCCGGGCGAGGTGCGGGCCCGGCTGCTCTCCAGGCGGCGCAAGCCGTGAGCACGCGCCGGCCCCTGGAGCCGCTGGACTTCCAGCTGGTGCTGCTGCGCCGGATGGCCGACTTCCAGCCCGGGCTCGTCGAGGACGCGCTGCGCACGCTGGACTGCGACCGCGCCCGGATGCGGGAGGCGAACCGCCGCTGGCAGGCGATGGTGCACGCGCCGCGCGGGCGCGGCGAGGCCGGGCGCTACCGGTCCGTCCTCGGGCCGCCCGTCTGGCAGGAACGGCGCCGCCTGGGCGACCTGGAATGCCGCGCGCTCGCCTGGCCGGTGCCGCTGTGGCCCGACCTGCGCTTCGAGGTGCTGTCCGTGCCCGGCGGCGGCGCCTGGCACGCCTGGCTGGTCCGCGCGCCGGGCGTACCGGCCCCCGTCCTGCGCACGCTGGAGGACCTCACGCCCTGGTCCTGCACGGTCGACGAGGCGGCGCGCGCCTTCGCCCCGGCCCGCCCGATGGAGGGCACCGCGCCCACCCGGTGGCAACTGGCCTTCCAGGCGCCGGACGCGGCCGGCACCCGCCACGACGTCGTCGCCGAGTTCACCTGGGGCCTGCTCCAGCGCCTGCCGCGCAGCTGAACGGTCATGTCCGATTCCCGCCAGGACCGGCGCCCGCCGGGGCGCACACTGGACGCGTGATGACAGATGACAGCAGGTACGAAGCGGTGCGGAGCAAGGACGCGCGGTTCGACGGGGTCTTCTTCACGGCCGTGACGAGCACCGGCATCTACTGCCGCCCGAGCTGCCCGGCCGTCACCCCGCGCCGGGCGAACGTGCGCTTCCACCCCTCGGCGGCCTCCGCGCAGGGCGCCGGGTTCCGGGCCTGCCGGCGGTGCCGGCCCGACGCCGTGCCCGGGTCGCCCGAGTGGGACGTGCGGGCGGACGCCGTCGGCCGCGCGATGCGGATGATCCGCGACGGCGTCGTGGACCGCGAGGGCGTCGCCGGGCTGGCGAGCCGGCTCGGCTACAGCGCCCGGCAGGTGCAGCGCCAGCTGACCGCCGAACTCGGCGCCGGACCCGTCGCCCTCGCCCGCGCCCAGCGGGCGCACACCGCGCGCGTCCTGCTGCAGACCACCGCCCTCCCGGTCACCGAGATCGCCTTCGCGTCCGGGTTCGCCAGCGTGCGGCAGTTCAACGACATGATCCGGGCCGTGTACGCGGCCACCCCGAGCGAGCTGCGCGCCGCCGCCCCGGCCCGCGACCGGGCCGCCCGGCAC
>DASSBO010000093.1:0-4208 GCA_035698655.1 Streptomyces sp. | reverse complement strand
GCGGGTGCGCCAGGCCCAGCGCACGGTGTCGGCCAGCCAGCGGTCGGCGGGCCGGCCGCGGTCGGTGATGCCGAAGCGGGCGGCGATGCTGCGCTCGTAGCTGCTGGGTTCGCCCTCGGCGGCCGGCTCCTCCGGTTCCATGACGAGGTCGAGGATCTCCTCCTTCTCGCCGCGCAGCATGGCCAGCACCCGGTGGGAGGGCAGCTCGGTGAGGTCCTGGGAGAAGTCGAAGTAGTCGGTGAACTTGGCGCCCTGCTCCTCCTTGCCCTCGCGCACCTTGGCGGTGAGGCGGCCGCGCTCCCACATGCGCTCGCGCAGGTCGCCGATCAGGTCGGCGTCCTCGGAGAAGCGTTCGGTGAGGATGGCCCGGGCGCCCTCCAGGGCGGCCGCCGCGTCGGCGACGCCCTTGTCCGCGTCGACGAACGCGCCCGCCGCGGCCTGCGGCTCGGTGCCGGGGTCGGCGAGGAGGCCGTCGGCGAGGGGCTCCAGCCCGGCCTCGCGGGCGATCTGCGCCTTGGTGCGCCGCTTGGGCTTGTAGGGGAGGTAGATGTCCTCCAGCCGCGCCTTGGACTCGGCGCCGCGGATGCGGGCCTCCAGCTTCTCGTCGAGTTTGCCCTGCGCCCGAACGGACTCCAGGACCGCCGCGCGCCGCTCCTCCAGCTCGCGCAGGTACCGCAGCCGCTCCTCGAGGGTGCGCAGCTGCGCGTCGTCGAGCGACTCGGTCGCCTCCTTGCGGTAGCGGGCGACGAACGGGACGGTCGAACCGCCGTCGAGCAGCTCGACGGCGGCCCGCACCTGCCGCTCCCGTACGCCGAGCTCCTCGGCGATCCTGCCTTCGATGCTGGTCGTCACGATGTTTCGTTCCGCCCTCTCGGTGCCATTGCCTCCCCGGGGCCAAGCCCGGTGAGCCTGCATTGTGGCAGGTGGCACCGACGGGCGGGCGGAGGTGTCGCGGTGAAACGCCGGTCGTGGCCGCAGCCGGTGCGGGCGTGCCGGGCGCTTCAGACCCGGCGGCCGCCCAGGCCGCCGAAGAGGCGGGCGAGGAGTCGGAAGGGAAGGGTGACGACGGTGGCGACGGCGCCACCGACCATTCGGAGTGCGTCGGCTATCGCATGCATGCACTTCCGCGTGTCCATCCTGCCGGGGGACAAACGGAGACGGCCGGGGCGCGGCGCGGCAGACATGCTTGTGTCGCTATAATGATTGTGCCAACACAAATAAACGGGAGACCCCGCTTGCCGGAAACCGTGCCACGACGGCCCTGGCTCGTGCTCGCCATCTGCTGCATGAGTCTGCTGATCGTCAGCCTCGACAACACCATCCTGAACGTCGCACTGCCCTCGATCCAGCGCGACCTGCACACCTCGGTCTCCGGACTGCAGTGGACGATCGACGCCTACCTGCTGGTGCTGGCAGGCCTGTTGATGCTCTCCGGCTCGACCGCCGACCGGGTGGGACGCCGCCGCACCTTCCGGGCCGGGCTGGTGCTCTTCACCACCGCGTCCGTGCTGTGCAGCCTGGCGCCCGGGCTCGGCTGGCTCATCGCCGCGCGGATGCTGCAGGCGGTCGGCGGATCGATGCTGAACCCCGTCGCCATGTCGATCATCACCAACACCTTCACCGACCCCCGGCAACGCGCCCGTGCCATCGGTGTGTGGGGCGGCGTCGTGGGCATCAGCATGGCCGCCGGGCCGATCGTCGGCGGCGCGCTGGTGGTTTCGGCCGGCTGGCGGTCGGTCTTCTGGATCAACGTGCCCATCGGCCTGGCCGCGCTGTTCCTGACCAGCAGGTACATACCCGAATCGCGGGCGGAGCGAGCGCGCCGGGTGGATCCCGTCGGCCAGACGCTCGTCGCCGTGCTGCTCGCCGCTCTCACCTACGCCATCATCGAGTCGCCCGGCCGCGGCTGGACCTCGCCGCTCGTCGCCGGCTGCGCGGCCGCGGCGCTGTGCGCGCTGCTCGGCCTGCTGTGGTACGAGCCCAGGCGCAGCGACCCGCTGATCGACCTGCGGTTCTTCCGTTCCATACCGTTCTCGGGCGCCACCGTCACCGCCGTCACGGCGTTCGCCGGCCTGGGCGGCTTCCTGTTCGTCAGTTCCCTGTACCTGCAGGACGTGCGGGGCCTCGACCCGCTGCACGCCGGGCTGTTCATGCTGCCCATGGCCGTCATGGCACTGATCACCGCACCGCTGTCCGGCCGCATGGTGGCCACCTGGGGACCGCGCAGGCCGCTGGTGCTCGCCGGGGTGGCGCTGTGCGCGAGCGCGGTGCTCCAGGCGCTCACCTTCTCCGAGCACCTCCCGACGGCGCTGCTCGTCGTCGCCTACCTGCTCTTCGGCACCGGCTTCGGCCTGGTCAACGCGCCCATCACCAACACCGCCGTCTCCGGGATGCCCCGCTCGCAGGCAGGCGTCGCGGCGGCGGTGGCCTCCACCAGCCGGCAGATCGGCCAGGTCCTCGGCGTTGCGGTCGTCGGCGCCCTCATGGCCGGCGCCGTGCACCTGGACGCGGCGGCCTTCACCGACGCGGGCCGCAGCGCGTGGTGGATCGTCGCCGGCTGCGGGGCCGCCGTGCTGGTCATGGGTACGCTCACCTCCGGCCGCCGGGCGCAGGAGACGGCCCGCCGCACGGCGGAGCGGATCGCCGGCGAGGAGACCAGGGAGACGGTGAAGGCCCGATGAAGCACCCCGACTCCGACGAGGGCGCCGAGAGCGACGCAGGCGATGCGGGGGAGGCCACGGCGAGGACGGCGGCCCGGGCCTGGCAGGGGCTGAACACGCTCCTGATGGAGCGCCACAACCGCCGCAAGGCCGTCGCCGAGGCCCTCGGCATGAGCTTCAGCAGGGTCAGGGCGCTGCGCCGCCTGGCCGCCGGCCCGATCACCCTGCGCGAGCTGGCCGAGCGGATGGCCACCGACCCGCCCTACACCACCGTGGTCGTCGACGACCTGGTGCGCCGCGGCCTGGCGGAGCGCATCGCCAATCCCGCCGACCGGCGGTCCAAACTCGTCCACCTCACCGACGAGGGGCAGGCGACGGCGGCCCGCGCCCTCGACATCCTCACCACCCCGCCGGACGCCCTGCTCGCCCTGCCCGCCGAGGACATCGAGGCGCTCGACCGCGTCGTGGCGAAACTGCTGGACTGACCCGGCCGGCGGTTCCCGCGGCTCAGTTCTTGCCGAACAGGCCGTCCGGGAAGGCGCCGTTGCCGAGCGCCTTGGTGGTCAGCGCGGCCGCCAGCTCGGTCAGCCGGGCCACGCCCTGCGCGCCGAGGTGCTCGTACGGGTGCCGGTCGAGCCGGTCGGTCTCGTTCTCCAGCTCCTTGCGCAACGTCAGGCCGCGGTCGGTCAGCTCGCCTTCGGCGTCCAGCAGGCCGCGCTCGCGCAGCCGGTCCTGCGCCGCCGCCCAGTCGGCCTCGTCGTGGCCGCGGGTGGCCAGCACCCACTTCGGGGCCATGCCGCGGCCGCTGGCCGTGTGGCTGACCAGCGCCTCGACGGGGTCGAGTTCGGCGTGCTGCAGGAGCGCCAGGTGTGCGTCGCCGCGGTGTTCGCGCAGCAGTGTCGCCGCGTGCCACAGCGCCAGGTGCGGGGCGTCGGGCACCGGCAGGTCGGCGTGCGCCGCGTACAGCGGGCGGCCCGCGCGGCGGCAGCCCTGTGCGGCCTGCAGCGCCAGGTCGGCGGCCTCACGCGTGCCGGCCGCCTCGGCGGTCTCGTCGCCGAGCAGCCGGCGCAGCGTGGCGTCCACGGCCCGCAGCCGGGCGCCCAGCACCGTCTCGGGTGCCGCCTGGTCCCAGATGCGGGGCACGAAGCGGGCGACGAGGTCGTGGCGGAAGTTGTAGAACGTGGCGGTGACGGTTCCCGCGCCCACCGCGCCGAGGGCGGCGGCGCGGCCGGCGAAGTACACCGCGCTGGAGTCCTCGATGCCGTACGGCGCCAGCTCCTTGGCCAGGTCGGGGGCGAAGTAGACGCAGGAGTGGAGCGGGTTCAGCGTGTGGTGGCAGTGTCGGCCGGCACGCTCGGGGAGAGTCGTCATGGCCACACGTTACCCGTCGGTATGGCCGCGGGGCAGCCCCTCGTCCGCCGGCCGGTCCGGCCAGCAGAAGCGCGGCGGGCGGCGCTCGAGGAACGCGGCGACGCCTTCGGCCCTGTCGCCGGCTGCCTCCGCCTCGCGCTGCCAGTGGGCACGCCGCGCCGGGTCGGTCCGGCCGTC
>DASSBO010000092.1:0-9626 GCA_035698655.1 Streptomyces sp. | reverse complement strand
GCCCTCCGGCCGCGCGGCCGAGGAGAGTTAGAAAACCGGGAAGCAGGGGCCGGCCGTGACTGCCTCAGGCAGGCCCCTGTGTGTCGTCCTCGTCGTCGCGCTCGCCCTCCGCCTTGGAGGGTGTGGTGCGCGGGACGTCGGGGTGTTCATCCTGCTCGCTGTCGCGCTCGCCTTCGGCCTGTGACGGTGTCTGGTCGCTCATCAGATGCCCTGCCCGTTCGTCGCTCGTCGGATCAGGCCGCGCGCAGCAGCGCGCTCATCTCGCCGGCCGACAGTTCGGAGGTGTAGACGCTCGTGCCCGGCTGGTGCTTGCGCCCGCCCGGGCCGAGGAAGCCGGCGTCCACGGGGTCGAACCCGATGTCGCGGATGACGCCGGAGACGGCCGCCTTGGCCTCCTCGTCCGAGCAGGAGACCGGGATGGCGAGCCGGCCTGGGTCGCCCTTGGGCCGGGCGCCGTCGCGGAGGGTCTCCCAGTACATGGCGTTGAACGCCTTGACGAGGTTGGCGCCGGTGAACTCCCGGATCCGCTCGCTGGACGTCGTCGTTCCCGCGTCCAGTTCGGCGTCGTGGCCGTCCCGGTCCGGGTAGTAGTTGCAGGTGTCGACCACGACCTTGCCGCGCAGCCGCCCGGCGGGCAGCTCCCGGTACCGGCCGTAGGGGATGCTCACGATGACCAGCGGGCCGTGGTCCGCGGCCTCCGCGGCGGTCACCGCCGTGATCGTGCTGCCGATGTCGTCGACGAGCCCGGCGAGTGTCTCCGGTTCCCTGGAGTTGCTGATGGCCACCTCGTGGCCGCAGCCGACCAGGTGCCGCGCGAGCGTCGAGCCGATGCGCCCGGCGCCGATGATGCCGATCTTCATGTCCGGCGTCCTCTCTTCTCTGCCGCGGCCCGGCGCAGCCGGTCGGCTCGGCGATCCGGGTTGCCGCCGCTCCGTCCGGTGAAACGCGCGGCATCCGCCACCGGCACCCGCCGAATTGGTCTAGGCCTAATCTGGTTCAGACCATTGACATGTCTCTGACGTGAGGGCTATTCCAGTTCCGGGAGACGCCGCGTGCACCGACGGGAACCGGCGGTCACCCCCCTCACAGCTTGGAGAGTCATGAGACGCATCCGCTCACTGCGCGCCCTGCTCACCGCCGCCGTCACCGCCGTGGCCACCGCGGGCATGGTCGCGGCCGGCGGCACCGCCCAGGCGGCCACCCCCCTTCCCGACCACGTCTTCGCCCCGTACTTCGAGTCGTGGACGGGCGAGAGCCCGGCCGCGCTGTCCGCCCAGTCGGGCGCGAAGCACCTGACGATGGCTTTCCTGCAGACGGCCACGAAGGGCTCCTGCACGGCGTACTGGAACGGCGACACCGGCATGCCGATCGCCGAGTCGACCTTCGGCGCCGACATCGACACCATCCGGGCGAACGGCGGAGACGTCATCCCGTCCTTCGGCGGCTTCAGCGCGGACAGCACCGGCACGGAGATCGCGGACAGCTGCACCGACGTCGACAAGATCGCCGAGGTCTACAAGAAGGTTGTCACGACCTACGACGTCACCCGGCTCGACATGGACATCGAGGTCGACTCGCTGAACCGCAGCGCGGCCATCGACCGGCGCAACAAGGCGATCAAGCAGGTCGAGGACTGGGCGGCGGCGAACGGCCGCACGCTGCAGATCTCCTACACGCTGCCCACCACGACGCACGGCCTGGCCTCCAGCGGGCTCGCCGTGCTGCGCAACGCCCGGGACAACGGCACGCGCGTCGACGTCGTGAACATCATGACGTTCGACTACTACGACAACGCCTCCCACGACATGGGCCAGGACACCATGAGCGCCGCCCAGGGACTGCACGAGCAGCTCGCGCAACTGCAACCGGGCAAGAGCTCGGCCGAGCTGTGGGGAATGATCGGCGTCATCGAGATGCCGGGCGTCGACGACTTCGGACCGGCCGAGACCTTCACCCTCGACGACGCGCGCGAGGTCTACGACTGGGCCGGCGCCAAGGGCATCGACACCCTGTCCTTCTGGGCACTGCAGCGGGACAACGGCAGCTGCCCGGGCGGCGGGGCGCAGGACGGCTGCTCCGGCATCGAGCAGGGCACCTGGGACTTCACCCACATTTTCGCCCCCTTCACGGGCAGCACACCCGGCGACCCGGGTGACCCGGGTGACCCGGGTGACCCGGGCGAGTGCACCGCGGCCGACTGGAGCGCCGGCACTGTCTACACCGGCGGCGACCAGGTCTCCCACGACGGGCACACCTGGCAGGCCAAGTGGTGGACCCGCGGCGAAGAGCCCGGCACGACCGGCCAGTGGGGCGTGTGGAAGGACCTCGGCGCCTGCTGACTCCAACGCCTCGCCCTGGGCTCCAGCCTCCCCGCCCGACGGGGGCTGAGCCCTCACCACGCCGGCGGCAGCAGCGGCAGGGCGGCGAAACCCTCGCAGCCCACGCCGCCGGACGGGTCGGGCGCATAGGTCCAGTAGAGCAGCGCACACTGCACCAGCAGCAGCACCGGGGTCAGGCAGCCGGCGGCCGCGGCGAGGTTGCCGAGCCCGTGACGCGTCAGCCGGTCGCCGCCGGCCCGCATGCGGCGGGCCGTCACGGTCAGGACGAGCAGCGCCGCCAGGGCGAGTACCGGGCCCGCCCACGCGCTGACGTACATGCGCAGCGAGGGCCCCAGATAGTCGCAGTGCTGGAAGGTGTCACCGTCGAAGGCGATCCGCGCCGCCAGGCACGCCCCGGAGGCGGCGGCCAGCACCGGCACCGTCCCCGCCCAGGGACGCCAGGCACGGGCGGCCGGGACGCCGGCGGGACGTGCGGGCGGGACTCCCATGTCCTCAGTACCAATCCGGGTGCGGGCGGACGATGCGGATGTTCTGATCCCCTTCCGCCTTCTCTTCGGCGCCCATGCGCCCCTGAAGACTCACGTCGTGCTGGTTGCTGCTGTGCTGGGTGTACTTGATCTCGCCGTCCGGCATCACGGCGGTGACGACCGCCGCGTGATGGGTGTTGCCATGCTCGATGTCGTCGTTCGCCCCGGACTGCTCGTAGTAGATGATGTCGCCGGGCCGCACCTGGGACCGCGGCACCTCCTCGCCCCCGTGTCGCAGCATGAAGTTCTGCTGGTTCTCGGCGGCGCCCCAGGTGTCGGAGTAGGCGAGCTTGCGGTCCAGCCAGTCCCAGCCCGACGGGTTGCCGACCATCCACGTGTCGTCGCCCTGGGTGCCCTCCCAGGTACTGGTCTTCTGCTGCATGCCGGCGTTGAGCAGGGCGTTGGAGACGAAGTTCGTGCAGTTGTTGCCCAGGTCGGTCGGGTCCTTCTTGTTCCAGTGCTCCTGCGCATAGGCGACCATCTTCACCCGGTCGAACTTCCCGTCCGCGCCGCGCATCTCCTGCTTGACGCTCTCCGGTATGCCCTCGAGCCGCGCGAGAGCGACCGGCTCGGCGAGCATCATGTCCTTGCGCTGCTCCGCGCTCAGCCCCTGCCACCAGGCCCGCACCACCGCCGGGGACTCGCCGGTCGGGACATCGGCCGCGAGCATGGTCATCTGGGTGTGTGAGGCCTGCGTCTGGAACTCGTTCAGCGCCTTTTCCGGGTCGGTGACCGTCGTGGCGTTGCCGAGCCTCGCGAACTCCTTCGTCGCGGCCTGGTCCGCCTTCGTGACCTGCTCGACCGCCTGGTCGATCAGCTCCTGCACCTGGGTGCGGTAGGGGCCCATCTCCTCGGCCTGCGTGTGGTTGTGCACGGGCGGTCCGGTGACGGTGCCGTCCGCGCCGATCTCCATGTTGTACCGGGCGGCGAGTTCCTGCGCCTGGTGCAGCGTGCTCTGCGCGGTCTCGATACCGGTCGTCATCGCGTCGGCGACCATGTTGACGGCCAGCAGGATGTCCCGGGCCGACTCCAGCTGGTTCGCCAGCTTCTCGAAGTCACCGGCCGCCGCCTGCCCGACCTCGTCGGTCCAGTTCTCCTTCAGTGGCTTGGTGCCGTACTCCCGCAGGTCCTTGGCGGCGCTGAGGGCGTAGTCGGACAGCGCCTGGAACTCCTCGGATGCCTGCGCCCACTTCCGCGGGTCGGCGTCGCGCACCCCTGCGTAGTCGACCACGGCTCACACCTGCCCGAGGTCGCGCAGGCCGGCACGCAGGCGGGACTCCGCCTCGGCGTCCGCGCGGTCATAGCTGTCGGCGGAGTCCTTCAGGCGCCCGCTCAGTTCCCCCATCTTTTTCGCGAGAGCCATCAGGTGGTCCTCCCACTGCCCGGCGCATGCCTTGAGGTGGGCGGGACTCGTCCAGCCGTTTCCGTAGTGGGACGTGTGGACGGCGTCCGAGCCGTCGAGTGAGTGGTCGAGCCGTTTCGCGACCTGCCGCGACAACGCCTCGGTGTCCGCGGCGGCGCCGCGCACCTTGCCGGAGTCGATCCGGATGTCCCCCATTGAACCCCCTTGTGTCGTCACTGCGAGCTGTGACGCGGACATGCTATCGAGGGGTCGGAGGCGCTGTGAGCGGATGGCTCGAACGGGATGTAACACGACTGGGTGAACGGCTCCAAGTCACGTCTTGACAACGGCCGATCGGCGACCGCACAGTGGCCGTAAGGACAACGTGATCAACGCGTTCTCCCATACAGCCGTCGAACTTTTTCGCGCCGTCGTTCGAGCACGCCAACAGGTGGTTCGTGCGCGGCGCTCAACATCCTGCATTTCTCGAACGAAGCTCTTCGCCGACGGTGCTCGGCGTGCCTCCGTGCCCGAAATATTCGTGTACGGGGGCGTAAATGTCTATCGGTGACAGGAAGGGTGGGTGCCAAGTGACGCACATTGCCGTCGAGACGCCATTGCAGGTACTCGAGCATGAGCCCTACCTGCAGGTCACATGGCGCGACACCGAGACCCCCGCGCACGGCTTCGTCGTGATCGACCAGCTGGTCACGGGCATCGCCACCGGCGGGCTGCGGATGCGGCCCGGGTGCACGCTCGGCGAGGTGAGCGCGCTCGCCCGGGAGATGACCCTGAAGATGGCCGCCTTCGGGCTGCACGTCGGCGGGGCGAAGGGCGGCATCGACTTCGATCCCGCGGACCCGCGGTCGGAGGGCGTGCGGGACCGGTTCCTGCAGGCCGCCCGGCCGCTGCTGGAACGCTTCTGGGTGACCGCGGGCGACCTGGGGACGCAGCAGGACCAGCTCGACCGGGCCTTCGCCCGGATCGGTCTCGGTGACACCTCCTTCCACGCCGCCGTGGTCCGCGCCCGCGACGAGGACGACGTGCGTGCGCGCATCCGGCAGGCGTCCGAGACGCTCACGGAGGGGCTCAAGCTGTCGGAACTCGTCGGCGGCTACGGGGTGGCGGAGGCCGCCCTGGCGGCCCTGGAGCAGCGGGGGATCCCCGCTTCCGGTGCGAGCGCGGTCGTGCAGGGCTTCGGCGCGATGGGCGGATCGACCGCCCGCTACCTGGCCAGGGCCGGCGTCCGGATCGTGGGGATCACCGACGCCCAGGGCCTGATCCGCAACACCGAGCGCGGTCTCGACGTGGAGCTGCTGCTCGCGGCGCGGAGCACGTCGGGCGTCATCGACCGGTCCGTGCTGCGCGCGGACGACGCGGAGCGTCCCGGTGACGAGTGGCTGAGCCAGGACGTCGACGTGCTGGTTCCGGCGGCCGTCTCCTACACGATCACCGCCGAGAACTGCGACCTGATCCGCGGCCGGCTGGTGGTCGAGGCGGCCAACGTGCCGACGACGCCCGTCGCGGAGGAGCGGCTGCTGGAGCGCGGGATCACGGTGGTGCCGGACTTCATCGCGAACACCGGGGCGGCCGCCGGTGCCTGGTGGCTGATCCTCGGCGAGGTGGTCAGCCCGTCCGGTGCGTGCAGCCGGCTGTCCGCGCAGATCCGTCCGCTGGTGCAGGCCCTGATGGGCCGGGCCGACGAGACGGGGACGTCGATGCGGACGGCGGCGGTGCACTACGCCCGGGAGAACGCCGGACGTCTGGTCGCCGAGTACGGCGGAGTGGTGGCGTACCGGGACCTGTTCGCCCCGGACGAGGGACGCCCGGCGGACCTGACCGTCGCCGAGGCGACGACCGCTCCCCCGCCGAACGGCGCCGCGCCGGATCCGGCCGGGCTGACCGAGGCTCCGCTGGAGGCCGGCCGGCAGTCCGCGGACGCCGTCCCGGCGTACTGGCCGGGCCCGGCCGAGTAGCGCCCGCTCCCCCGACCCCGGTGGCGGCCGCCCCGGCCGCTACCGGGGGTCGTCGGTCAGCGTGCCCGCGCACTCCAGAAGCAGGGCGTGCACGAAGGCCTGCGGCAGATTGCCGCGCAGCTGGCGCTGGCCGATGTCGTACTCCTCGGAGAACAGGCCGGCCGGGCCGCAGGCGGCCCGGTTGCGTTCGAAGTAGCGCACGGCCGACAGGTGACGGCCCTGGTGGTGCTCGGCCAGGGACGCCATGAACCCGCACAGCAGGAAGGCGCCCTCCGCCTCGCCGAGGTCCCGCTCGTCGTGCCGGAACCGGTAGACGTAGTGCTCCCGCGCGAGCCGTTCCCGCACGGCGCGGACCGTCGCCACGGTGCGCGGGTCGTCGGCGGGCAGGGCGCCGCGCACCGGGGGCAACAGCAGCGAGGCGTCGGGGTTGGGGTCCTCGGGGCAGCGCTGCCAGAAGCCGTCCGGGTGCAGGCTGGTCTTCGCGGTCTCGGCGAGGATCGTGTCGGCGAGCTGCGTCCATGCGGTCACCTCGGCGCCGGGGAGCGCGGCGGCCTGCCGGAGTCCGGCGACGCAGGTGAGCCGCGACTGGGTCCAGCGTCTGTCGTCCAGTTCCCAGATTCCGGCCTCGGGGTCCTGCCAGCGCTTGCGGATGGCGGCGACGGCTTCGTTGACGGCGCGCCAGCCGTCCGCGTCGAGCCGGTCCTGCCGGGCGGCGGTGGCCAGCAGCTGCAGGGCTTCACCGAACGCGTCGAGCTGGAACTGCTCGTTGACCCAGTTCCCCGACTTGTCGGTGCCGCCCGGGTAGCCGGCCAGGTCGAGCTGCTTCTCGGAGGGGACCGGACCGCCGGTGACGGTGTACGCCGGGCGCAACTCGGGCCCGTCCTCGAGCAGCCGGGCGGTGACGAAGCCGACGGCGTCGTCCAGGAGGTCGGTGGCGCCGACGACCGCGGCCGAGATGCCGGCGTAGGACTGGTCACGGATCCACGCGTAGCGGTAGTCGTAGTTGCGGCCGCTGCCGGCCCGTTCGGGCAGGCTCATGGTGCCCGCGGCGACCATGCCGCCGCCGCTGCTCGTCAGGCCGCGCAGCACCGCGTAGGCGTGCCGGGCGTCGCGCTCGGCGAGCGTCACGTCCACGCCGGAGCGGGCCCGCCGCCAGGCCGCCTCGGTGGCCTGCCAGGCCGTCTCCGGGTCGTCCGGGGTGTCGGGGAGCCGGTCCTCGGACAGCTCCAGCACCAGGTCGTGCCGGCCGCCGGCCGGGACGGTGACGTCCATGGCCAGCACGTCGCCCGAGCCGTCGGCGAGCGGGCGGGGCCGTGCGTCACCGCCGCCCGTCCAGCGCCAGTGCAGGCCACCGGTCGTGCCGGTCCACACGCCGTCCCGCTGCCGCATCCGGCCTGCGCCGGCTTTGCCGAAGCCGGTCTGCGGCGAGAGCAGCACCCGCAGGTGTGCCGTCTTCTCGGGGGCGGTGATGCGGCGCAGCAGGACGGCCCGCCCCGGTTCCCCGGGGAAGGCCAGTGCCTCCCGGCACTCCACGGGCCCGTCGCGGGTGATCCAGCGACTGTGCCAGATCAGGCTGCCCTGCTCGTAGTAGCCGCCCCACACGTGCCGCGGGTCGCCGGGGGTCACGGAGTAGACCCCGCCGCCGCCGATCAGGGAGGAGAACACCCCGTCGGAGTCCCAGCGCGGCGCGCACATCCACACGATGTCGCCGTGCGGCCCGATCAGCGCGCCGCGCTCGCCGTCGGCGAGGAGCGCGTACTCGCGCAGCACGTGCGGGCGGAAGACCGCCTCGAGGTCGATCGGGTCGGTCTTCGCCGGCATGCGCCGTCCTTTCCAGTCGGGGGAACGCGCGCGCCGAGTTCCCCGTCCTGCGACCGGTAATCCCGTCAGCGGCCGCGCTGTTCGCGGTACCTGGCGACCAGGGCGGAGGTGGAGGCGTCCAGTCCCTCGACCCGTTCCCCGCGGCTCAGGGCGGGTTCGATGCGCTTGGCGAGGACCTTGCCCAGTTCGACGCCCCACTGGTCGAAGCTGTCGATGTTCCAGATCGCGCCCTGCACGAAGACCTTGTGCTCGTACAGCGCGACGAGCTGACCCAGCACGGACGGGGTCAGCTCGGGCGCGAGGATGGTGGTGGTGGGTCGGTCGCCGGGGAAGGTGCGGTGCGGGACCTGCTCCTCGGGGACGCCCTCCGCGCGGACCTCGTCGGCCGACTTGCCGAAGGCGAGCGCCTGTCCCTGGGCGAACAGGTTGGCCATCAGCAGGTCGTGCTGAGAGGCGAGTTCGCCGAGGGCGGGCAGCGGGCGGGAGAAACCGATCAGGTCGGCGGGGATCAGCTTGGTGCCCTGGTGCAGCAGCTGGTAGTAGGCGTGCTGCCCGTTGGTGCCCGGCGTGCCCCACACGACGGGGCCGGTCTGCCAGTGCACCGCCTCGCCCGCGCGGTCGGTGGACTTGCCGTTGGACTCCATGTCGAGCTGCTGCAGGTACGCGGTGAACTTCGACAGGTAGTGCGAGTACGGCAGCACGGCGTGCGACTGGGCGTCGAAGAAGCCGCCGTACCAGACGCCGAGCAGGCCCAGCAGCAGCGGGGCGTTCTCGGCCGGCGGTGCGGTGCGGAAGTGCTCGTCGACGGTGTGGAAACCGGCGAGCATGTCGCGGAAGTGCTCGGGTCCGATGGCGATCATCAGGGAGAGCCCGATGGCCGAGTCGTAGGAGTAGCGGCCGCCCACCCAGTCCCAGAACTCGAACATGTTGGCCGTGTCGATGCCGAACTTCTCCACCTCGGCGGTGTTGGTCGACAGGGCGACGAAGTGCGCGGCGACGGCGGACTCGTCCGCGTCCAGGCCGTCCAGCAGCCACCGCTTGGCCGCGGTGGCGTTGGTGATCGTCTCGATCGTGGTGAAGGTCTTGGACGCGACGATGAACAGCGTCTCGGCCGGGTCGAGGCCGCGCAGCGCCTCGTGCAGGTCGGCGCCGTCGACGTTGGAGACGAAACGGAAGTCCAGCTGCCGGTCGCTGTAGGCGCGCAGCGCGTCGTAGGCCATCGCGGGGCCCAGGTCGGAGCCGCCGATGCCGATGTTGACGACGGTTCGGATGCGCCTGCCGGTGTGTCCGGTCCACTCGCCGCCGCGTACCCGGTCGGCGAAGTCGCTCATCTTGTCCAGGACCGCGTGCACCGCCGGGACGACGTTCTCGCCGTCGACCTCGATCACGGCGTCGCGCGGGGCGCGCAGCGCCGTGTGCAGCACGGCCCGGTCCTCGGTGACGTTGATCTTCTCGCCGCGGAACATCGCGTCCCGCAGCCCGGCGACGTCGGCGGCCTCCGCGAGGGCGCGCAGCAGCTCCAGCGTCTCCTCGGTGACGAGCTGCTTGGAGTAGTCGATGTGCAGGTCGCCGGCCTGGACGATCAGCCGCTCGGCACGCCGCTCGTCGGCGGCGAACAGGT
>DASSBO010000091.1:0-3132 GCA_035698655.1 Streptomyces sp. | reverse complement strand
AGGGACGAACGCGGCTCGACAAAAGATCACGCTGAGTGTGTCGATGGTGACAGAGACGAGCGGTGTTCCCTGAGCATCGCACGCAGACCCGGCGATCACGGTCCCTCGGACGGGTGAATGCGGCGACTCGAACGGTCCCCGGAGCGGTGAGAGGCGAACCGGCTTTCGCCCTCAGGCGGTGCGGTGCACCCGGGCGATCCAGTCGGCCGGGGCCGCGATCTCGGCCTTCGTCGGGAGCGTGTTGGGCGATGTCCACACCTTGTTGAAGCCGTCCATGCCCACCTCCTGCACGACGGCGTCCACGAACCGGGCACCGTCCCGGTACTGGCGCAGCTTCGCGTCCAGCCCCAGCAGCCGGCGCAGCGCCTGGTCCAGCCGTCCCGCGCCGGCCTGCCGGCGCTTGGTGAACTTCTCCCGGATCTCCGCCACCGAGGGCACCACCTCCGGGCCGACGCCGTCCATCACGTGGTCGGCGTGCCCCTCCAGCAGCGACATCACGGCGGTGAGCCGGTCGAGGATCTCCCGCTGCGCCGGGGACTGCACCAGTTCCACCAGGCTCCGGCCGTCCTCGGACGTCTCGCCGGAGCCGCCGGCGACCAGCGACTGCGCGGCCCGCCGCAGGCGTTCCAGCAGCGCGGACGGCTCCAGCTCGGTCTCGGCGAGGAAGGACTGGATCTCGCCGCGGATGTGGTCGCGCAGCCACGGCACCGCGGTGAACTGGGTGCGGTGCGTTTCCTCGTGCAGGCAGACCCACAGCCGGAAGTCGTGCGGCTCGACGTCCAGTTCCCGCTCCACGTGCACGATGTTCGGCGCGACCAGCAGCAGCCGTCCGCTGCCGTCCGGGGCGCCGGGCAGCTCGTGGCTGGCGGGGGCGAACGACTCGTACTGGCCGAGCACGCGGGAGGCGAGGAACGACAGCAGCATGCCGACCTCGACCCCGGTCACCTTGCCGCCCACGGCACCGAGCACCGCGCCGCCCGGTGCGGCGCTGCGCCGGGCGGACATCTTGTCCAGCAGCGGGGAGAGCAGCTCGCGGAAACCGGCCACGTTGGCCCGCACCCAGTTCTTCCGGTCCACCACCAGCACCGGCGGCGTACTGGTCGGCGTCCCGCCGTCGTCGGCGGCGCTCTGCGCCCGGGCGAGCAGCGTGTAGCCGCGGACGTGCTCCTCCGAGGCCTTTGCGTGCCGCCGCAGCTCGGCGACGACGGCGCGGGCCTCGTCACGGCTCGCCTCCGGTCCCGGCCGCATGAAGCGGGACGCGGTCGAGACCGCGAGGTTCCAGTCGACCATCTCCACACCACCGAGGCTCGTCATGTCTTCACCGTACGTCCCCTCGGCCCCAGGGGGCCTGGGAGAGACCCCAGAGTGGTTCCTTGGAAGCCGTCGGATCAGCGGCAGCCGCAGTTCGCCAGCGCCGACGCCATCTGGTCCAGCGCGTCCTGCGCACCGTCCCTGCCGGTGGTGCCGTTGGCCATGAACGCGAAGGCCAGCAGCCGCCCGTCGGCGTCCACGACCGTCCCCGCCAGGGTGTTCACGCCGGTGAGGGTGCCCGTCTTGGCGTGCACGATCCCGGCGCCGGGCGCGAAGTCCGGTCCGCGTTCGCTGTCCTCGTAGCGGCCGCTGAGCGTGCCGCTGAAGGCCGCGACCGGCAGCCCGGTCAGGATGGAGCGCAGCTGCGGGTGGTCGGGGTCGCCGGCCATGACGAGGATGTGGGTGAGCAGGCGGGGCGTGATCTTGTCGTCGTGGCTCAGGCCGCTGCCGTCGGCGATGTGCGCGCCGGCCACCGGCAGGTGCAGCTTCTTCAGCCGGTCGTGGACGGCTCGGGAGGCGCCGGCGAAGCTCGCCGGCTCACCGGAGGCGAGCGCGGTCTGCCGGGCCAGCGCCTCGGCGAGGTCGTTGTCGCTGTGGGTCAGCATCCGCTCCACCAGCGCAGACAGCGGCGCCGAACGGTGCACGGCGAGGCGGTCGGCGTGCTCGGGTGCGGTCACCTCGTGCCGGTCGCCGGAGACGGTGACGCCCTGCCCGGCGAGCCGCTCGGCGAACTCGCGGGCCGCCTCGGCGGCGGGGTCGGCGGCGCGCGGTGCCGGGCCGTGCGTCGAGTCGTCCAGCCGGGCCTCGTTGATCATCAGCGGGGTGACCGGCGCCAGGTTGTTGTTCGGGCCGATGGGGTGCATCAGCGGCCCGGAGTACAGCGACGTGTCGTAGTCGACGGTCACCTTCCGCTCGCCGCTGCTCTTCAGCGCCTTTGCGGTCTGCTGGGCGAGGGCGTCCAGGTCCTGCAGCGTCAGCGTGGGGTCGCCGCCGCCGACCAGCACCACCGAGTCGCCCTTGCCGGCCACGACGCGGGTGGGGATGCGGTGGTCGGCGCCCTGCGCGGAGAGGACGGCGGTGGCCGTGGCGAGCTTGATCGTGGAGGCGGGGGTGGTGGGGCGGTCGGCGTGCGAGGCGAAGATCCGGCGTCCGCTGAGCGCGTCGACGACCGACACGGACGTGATCTTGCCGAGGTCCGCCTCCTTCAGCAGCGGGCCGAGGGAGTCCGCGAGGGCCTTCCCGGTCGGCGGCGGCGCGTTGTCGCCGCCCTTGGCCGAGCCGCCGCCGTCCTGGGCCACACCCAGCGCCGTCAGCACGTCGGCGGCGCTCGGCGCCGGGTCCGGCAGCCGCAGGCCGTCGGGGCCCGTGAGCTGCCCGCCGCCGTCTTCCCGGCCCTGCCCGGCCGCCCGGACGCGCTCGGCCGTACGCTGACCCGAGTCCCACGGTCCTGCCACGGCCACCGCCGTCAGCGCGACCGCGAGGCCCACGGCCGCGGAACCCGTCGCGAGCCGCCAGGTGCGCCGCTGCTGCGGACCGGCGGCCCGCCACTTGTCCCGCACCGGCCGTGCGGCCCGTGCCGCGGCGGCACGGACGGACGCCGTGATCGCGGTGTCTCGCACCTCGGACCAGCCCCTTTCGCAAGCACACACAGGCGTAGGGGACACTTAACCACCCGATACATGTGTTGATCACGGAGGAGCCTCCCTTGGAGTTCGACGTCGTCATCGAGATCCCTAAGGGCTCTCGGAACAAGTACGAGGTGGACCACGAGACCGGTCGCATCCGACTGGACCGCCACCTGTTCACCTCGACGGTCTACCC
>DASSBO010000090.1:0-3105 GCA_035698655.1 Streptomyces sp. | reverse complement strand
AGCACCGGCACCGGCGTCAGCGCGAGCACGGCGACGCCGGGCGCGGAGTCCTCGCCGGTGGCGACGCGGAGGACGGCCAGCACGCCGAGCAGCGTCAGCCAGTCGTGCAGTGTGGACAGCAGCCCGCGCGACTCGCCCAATGAGCGCTCGCCGTACCGCTGGTGGGCGGCCTGCACACCCAGCCACACGGCGGCGGCCGAAACAGCGGCCGCCGCCGGGTGGGGCTGGCCGGTGGCCGCGAACACGAAGAGGACCGCTGACGCGGTCCCCACGGTGTCGGTCGCCAGCGCCACCGGCAGATACCAGGCTGCCTTGTCGCGGCGGCGAGGAGGCGTCGTCGCTCTCCATCGGAGCGCCGCCCCGCCCGTACCGTGCACAGGTCTGAGCTGTCCGGTCCCCGAGACGATGTCGCGCCGCATTGGTCCCCCCTGGAACCGAAAGCCCGGTGCACCGCGCCGTCGCTCCCCACGTGACGCGCTGCTGGTCGGTTGCGACCCTAAGTCATATCAACGCAGATTCTCCGCTGTTTGTTCAAATTTCTCGACGATGACCAAGATCGTCCGTTCCTGTGCACATCGGCGTGTGCCGCCTCAGCCGTGCAGCGCCAGGTAGGGGGCCAGGGCGAGGAGGGCGGTGACCAGGGCGTACTTCAGGCGGCGGGTGGGCAGAGCGTGGGCGATCCGCCAGCCCAGCAGCACGCCGGCCAGTTCGGGGACGCCGATCAGGGCGGCCAGCGGCCAGTCGATCGCACCGCCCGCCAGGTAGCCCAGGGTGCCCACGCCGGCGATCACGATGGACTGCGCCTGCGCGGAGGCGAGCGACTCCAGCACCGGGACGCCCAGCACGATGAGCAGCGGCACGGTCAGCATCGGGCCGCCGATCCCGACGACGCCGCTCACGACGGCCACCGCGAAGCCCAGTGCCGCGACGGCCGGCGTGCCCGGGTGCGGCCGCGGCATGTCGCTGCCGCCGCCGCGCTCGCGGTACCACAGCAGGACCGCCACCAGCGCCGTGCAGGCACCGAGCACCAGGCCGAACGCCCTGCTGGAGACGGCGGCGTTGACGAGCACACCGAGCGGCGTGCCCAGCACCGCGGCGCCGCACAGCACCAGCGCGGTGCGGCGGGTCCGCGGCTCGCGCAGCTGGCCGGAGCGGGTGTAGGCGGCCGTGCCGAGCAGTCCGGTCGCGACGTGGGTGACGATGGAGGTGCCGGCCACCTCGGCGGGGGACAGGCCGGTCAGCGCGAAGAGGCCGATGGTGGGCAGCACCCCGCCGGGCCCCAGCGCCGTGATCCCTATTCCGCCGACGAGCCCGGCCGCGCCGAGGACGGCCAGCACGGGCACGCTCAGACCGGCCGTCAACGCTGCGTCCGTGACGTGCGGGCGGCCGGCGCGTTCTTCGGCGCGCTTTGACGGCGGCAGGAATTCACGCGAAGATAGGAGGCTTCTGTAGGCATGAAAAAAGGCCCTTCCTGGGCCATTTCCAGTTGCACTTTATCGTGCGAGGAGCGCAATTGTCAAACCAACCGAGCGAGGAACTCCGCGCCGAGCGGGAATTCGTCGCAGGGCTCTACGCCAGGGTCGACGCGCTGCGCGCGGCCGCCGAGCGGTCCGTGAGCACGGCACTCGCGGACACCTCGACCGGGCAGCAGGCCCGGCTCGAGCGGGACGTCATGGCCTACGAGCAGTCCGGGCAGCTCGCCGCCCTCAACGCCGTCGACTCGGGGCTGTGCTTCGGCCGCATCGACCACTCCGCCGGCGGTCACCACCACATCGGCCGGGTCGGGCTGCGCGACGACGACGCCGAACTCACCCCGCTCCTCGTCGACTGGCGCGCACCCGTCGCCCGGCCCTTCTACCTCGCCACCGGTCACACGCCCATGGGCCTGCGCCGCCGCCGGCACCTGGCCACGCTCGGGCGGGAGGTCACCGGCCTGCACGACGAGATCCTCGACCTGGACGACACCGAGCGCACCGGGCACGAGTCGCACGACGCCGACGCGGTGCTGCTGGCCGCCCTGGACGCCGCCCGCACCGGCCGGATGCACGACATCGTGCAGACCATCCAGGCCGAACAGGATGCCATCATCCGTGCTCCCTACCGCGGCGTCCGCGTCGTGGAGGGCGGCCCGGGCACCGGAAAGACAGCCGTCGCGCTGCACCGCGCCGCCTTCCTGCTGTACGAGTACCGGGAGCTGCTGGCCCGCCGTGCCGTGCTCGTCGTCGGCCCGAACCCGGCGTTCCTCGGCTACATCGGCGAGGTGCTTCCCTCGCTCGGCGAGACCGGCGTGCTGCTGGCCACCGTCGGCGAGCTGTTCCCCGGCGTCACCGCCACCGGCAGCGACACCGAGCAGGCCGCCCGGGTCAAGGGTGACCTGCGGATGGCCGACGCCGTCGCGCAGGCCGTGCGCGACCGGCAGGCGCCGCCCGAGGCGCCCCTGGAGGTCCGCCACGACGGCTTCGACCTGGCCCTCGAACGGGAGACCGTGCGCGCGGCCCGCGACCGGGCCCGCGCCACCGGCCTCCCGCACAACCTCGCCCGCGAACACTTCGAAGGCGACCTGCTGAACGCGCTCACCGACCAGCTCACCGAGCGCATCGGCACCGACCCGTACGGCGGCCCCAACCTGCTGGGCAGCGCCGACGTCTCCCAGCTGCGCAGCGAACTCGACGCCGCCCCCGGCTACCGGTCCGCGCTCGAGGCGCTGTGGCCCGTCCTCACCCCGCAGCGCCTGGTCGCCGACCTGCTGGCCGCCCCGTACGGGTACGGCCTGTCCGAGGACGACGCCGAGGCGATCCGCCGCGAGACGGCACTGGCCCCGTGGACGCCGGCGGACGTCCCGCTGCTGGACGAGGCCGCCGAGCTGCTCGGCGAGGACGACCGCGCCGCACGCGCCGCGGCCGAGGCCGAGCGCCGCGAGCGCATCGCCTACGCCCAGGGCGTCCTCGACGTCGCCTACGCCTCGCGCACCTACGAGTTCGAGGACGTCGACGAGGAGGACTCCGAGGTCCTCGGGGCACAGGACGTCCTGAACGCCGAGCGGATGGCCGAGCGGCAGGAGGAGGCCGACCACCGCACCGCCGCCGAGCGGGCCGCCGCCGACCG
>DASSBO010000089.1:0-11496 GCA_035698655.1 Streptomyces sp. | reverse complement strand
AGTGGCCGCGGCAGGAGGTGTCTTCTTGCTGTTCTCTGCGCTCTCCGCAGCAGCGGAGTCAGTAGGTTCGAGCATGCGGGCGGTTCTCCCGTCACGCTCCCGGGCGCCGCGCCGGTGTCCGGAGGCGGCCTGCGTACGGTGCGCGGGCCGCTCCCCGGTGGCGTGGGCGCCGCACGGGAGCTGTCGTCTCGCTCGCCGGTTCCGGTCCGTCCGACCGGGTCTTCCGTTCGGCGGCCGGCTTCGGCGAAAGTCTTGTGTGTCCGTGCACTCGCCTGCCGGCAGCGGCCCGGGTGGCTCCCTGGCGCATGCGTCGGCGGCGGCGCTTCGACGGCGGTCCTATGCGGAGCCGTCCCCGGTCGTCACAGGGGAGGCCCCACCCGGCGCCGTCGCAACGAGTTCTGCGTCGCGGTCGGGCGCGAGCGGGTCGGTCACCGTGCCGTGCTCCTCGTCGAGTGGCCCCTGCGCCAGCCTGGTCACCCCTGGGGGGACCGGCGGCGCGAGGTCGGCCGTCGCGCGGAGACCGGACAGGACGTCGTCGGGCCGTACGGCAGGTGTCAGGTGCCGTACTACCAGCCGCAGTATCGCACAGGCGGGGTCACCGGACCCATCGGACGGGCCGGGTGCGGCCTCGAGCCGTGCGACGGCGGCGCGGGCGTCGAAGGTGCGGACGCCCTTCTTGGTCTGCCGTTTCACCTCGACGGAGGGGGCCGCCAGGAAGGCGGCCGCCGCCTGCCGGGCGGTCTCGGCGGTGACTCCGTCGAGCCGGATCTCCCAGGTGGAGGCCTGCAGCCGGTCGGCGAAGTCGGAGGTGCGGACCTCGACGGCGTCGACGATGTCGAGTCCGTCGGGCATGGAGGTGTCGAGCAGCGCCCGGAGGGTTTCCGGGTCGCGGTGTTCGACGAGGGCGATCTCCAGGTACTCGGCCTCGCTGGCGGTGCCGGTGGGGGCCGCGTTGGCGTAGGAGACCTTGGGGTGCGGGGTGAATCCCGCCGAGTACGCCATGGGCGCACCCGCCCGGCGCAGCGCGCGTTCGAAGGCGCGCTGGAAGTCTCGATGGCTGGTGAACCGGAGGCGGCCGCGCTTGGTGTAGCGCAGTCTGATGCGCTGCACCGCGGGTGCGGGCGGCGGGCCTTCGGGCTGTCGCTTGCCCAGTGGACTGCTCCTCGGTGCAGGGCGGCGCGCGTGGGAGGCGGCCGCCCTTCGGTGTACGGATTGATGCCTAAGGGGGCGGAAGCCGCGCTCGGCCGACGGCCTGCGCGCGGTGATCCTGCAGCCCAGGGTACGCGCCCGGACCCGGCCGGCGGTGCGGGGCGGGTCAGCTCCTCGGGACGGAGGAGGCCTCGGCGCTGCCCGGCTCGGCCTCCACGGGCGGCACGGGCAGCGGGCGGTCCTGCCGCGGGGCGGGGCGGCGCGGACGAGGGATCCGCCGGGCCAGCGGCTCGGTCCAGCGGGCGGCGAGCGGGCCGAGAATCACCAGGATGAGGACGTAGGCGGTGGCGAACGGGCGGAGGCCCGGCTGGACGCCGGCGGCGAGGCCGGCGATGACGATGGAGAACTCGCCGTGGGCGACGAGGGTGCCGCCGGCCCGCCACCTGCCGGACGGCTTGATCTTCGCGCGTCTCGCCGCATACCAGCCGGTGGCGATCTTGGTCAGTACGGTGACGGCGGCCAGCGCGAGCGCCGGCAGCAGGACGCCGGGGATCTGCTGCGGGTCGGTGCTGAGTCCGAAGAAGACGAAGAACACCGCGGCGAAGAGGTCGCGCAGCGGGGTGAGCAGGCTGTGCGCTCCCTCCGCGACCTCGCCGGACAGGGCGATGCCCACGAGGAAGGCGCCCACGGCCGCGGAGACCTGCAGCTGCTGGGCGACGCCCGCGACGAGCAGCGTCAGGCCGAGCACCACGAGCAGCAGCATCTCGGGGTTGTCGGAGGAGACCCACTTGCTGATCCAGCGGCCGTGCCGCACGGCGAGGTAGAGGACGAGGCCGACGGTGCCCAGTGAGATGGTCAGCGTGAGCCCGGCGCCGCCGAGGCTCAGTCCGGCGAGCAGCGCGGTGAGCAGCGGCAGGTAGAGGGCCATGGCGAGGTCCTCGATGACCAGGACGCCGAGGATGACGGGGGTCTCCCGGTTCCCCAGGCGTCCGAGGTCGCCGAGGACCTTGGCGATGACGCCGGAGGAGGAGACCCAGGTGATGCCCGCCAGGGCGACGGCGGCGACCGGCCCCCAGCCCATGAGCAGCGCCGCGCCGGCCCCGGGCAGGGCGTTGAGGACGAAGTCGACCACGCCGGTGGGGTACTGCTCCTTGAGGTTCGTGACCAGGTCGGAGGCGGCGTACTCCAGACCCAGCAGGAGCAGCAGCAGGATGACACCGATCTCCGCGCCGGTGGCGACGAACTCTTCGCTCGCGTTGAGGGGCAGAATCCCGCCACGCCCGAAGTAGACGCCGGCCAGCAGGTAGAGCGGAATGGGCGAGAAGCCGAACCGCCCGGCCAGCCGGCCGAGCAGGCCGAGCCCCAGGAGGATGGCGCCGAGTTCGATGAGCAGCGCGGTCGTATGGTGCACCTGCGTTTATCCTCCAGCGATCAGTTCGATGACGGCGTTCACACCCTCACGGGTGCCGACGACGACGAGCGCATCGCCGGCGGCGAGCCGGAAGGCCGGGGTGGGAGAGGGCACAGCGCCGGTGCGGCGCAGCACGGCGACGATCGACGCCCCGGTCCGCGAGCGGGCCTGGGTGTCCCCGAGGGTCCGTCCGCTGTACGGGGAGCGGCTGCTGACCAGGACGCGCTCGGTGACCAGGTCCAGCTCCAGGCCCTTGGGCAGGTGAGCGACCGGGTCGGGGATGAGCAGCCTGCCCAGCGAGGTCGCCTCCTGCTTGGTCAGCGACGCGGAGAACTTGCAGCTGTCGTCGTCCTCGGGGTCGTGCAGACCCAGCACCCGGTGACCGTCCTGGTGCGCGACGACCGACAGGTGCCGTCCGCCCTCGGTGGTCAGGTCGTACCGAGCTCCGACCCCGGGCAGGCTGGTCTTGGACGAAGGTGCGGTGGGCTCCATGGCTGGGCTCCGTGGGGTGACGAGTGCAGGATTGCAGGCGTCTCGGCAGGCGGGGCCTCCCTCGACCACAGGGAGTATGCCGCCCCTGCCTCGCACCGTCAGCACCCGGTCGCCTTCCCCCTCCAGGACTGTCCGCGACCCGTCGGGGAACGCCCGTCACGGCGCCGGCAGGCTACGTCTTGACCAGTACTTTACCAAACGCCGTGGAAGCCGCTCCGGTCCGTGTCGTCACTTGACGCTGAGCGGCAGCAGCTTCCTGCCGGTCGGGCCGACCTGGATCTCGGTGTCCATGGCCGGGCACACGCCGCAGTCGAAGCACGGGGTCCAGCGGCAGTCCTCGACCTCGGTCTCGTCGAGGGCGTCCTGCCAGTCCTCCCAGAGCCAGTCCTTGTCCAGGCCGGAGTCGAGGTGGTCCCAGGGCAGGACCTCCTCGTAGGAGCGCTCGCGGGTGGTGTACCAGTCGACGTCGACGCCCTGTGCGGGGAGTGTGGCCTCGGCGGCCGCCATCCACAGGTCGTAGCTGAAGTACTCGCGCCAGCCGTCGAAGCGGCCGCCGCGGTCGTAGACCTCGCGGATCACGGCGCCGACGCGGCGGTCGCCGCGGGAGAGCAGGCCCTCGACGATGCCGGGCTTGCCGTCGTGGTAGCGGAAGCCGATGGAGCGGCCGTACTTCTTGTCGCCGCGGATCTTGTCGCGCAGCTTGCCCAGCCGGGCGTCGGTCTCCTCGGCGGACAGCTGCGGCGCCCACTGGAAGGGGGTGTGCGGCTTGGGCACGAAGCCGCCGATGGAGACGGTGCAGCGGATGTCGTTGGAGCCGGCGACCTCGCGGCCCTTGGCGATGACGTTGACGGCCATGTCGCCGATCTGCAGCACGTCCTCGTCGGTCTCGGTGGGCAGCCCGCACATGAAGTACAGCTTCACCTGGCGCCAGCCGTTGCCGTAGGCGGTGGCGACGGTGCGGATCAGGTCGTCCTCGGAGACCATCTTGTTGATGACCTTGCGCATCCTCTCGGAGCCGCCTTCGGGCGCGAAGGTGAGGCCGGAGCGGCGGCCGTTGCGCGTCAGCTCGTTGGCGAGGTCGACGTTGAAGGCGTCGACCCGGGTGGAGGGCAGCGACAGGCCGATCTTGTCGTCCTCGTAGCGGTCGGCCAGGCCCTTGGCGACCTCGCCGATCTCGCTGTGGTCGGCGGAGGACAGCGAGAGCAGGCCGACCTCCTCGAAGCCGGTGTTCTTCAGGCCCTTCTCGACCATGTCGCCGATGCCGGTGATGGACCGCTCGCGCACCGGGCGGGTGATCATGCCGGCCTGGCAGAAGCGGCAGCCGCGCGTGCAGCCGCGGAAGATCTCCACGGACATCCGCTCGTGCACGGTCTCGGCGAGCGGCACCAGCGGCTGCTTGGGGTAGGGCCACTCGTCGAGGTCCATGACGGTGTGCTTGGACACCCGCCACGGGACGCCGGAGCGGTTCGGGACGACCCGGGAGATCCGGCCGTCGGGCAGGTACTCCACGTCGTAGAACTTCGGCACGTACACCGAGCCGGTCTTCGCCAGCCGGAACAGCAGTTCGTCGCGCCCGCCGGGACGGCCCTCGGCCTTCCAGGCGCGGATGATGCCGGTGATCTCCAGGACGGCCTGCTCGCCGTCGCCGACGACGGCGCAGTCGAGGAAGTCGGCGACCGGCTCCGGGTTGAACGCCGCGTGCCCGCCGGCCATGACGAGCGGGTGGTCGTCGGTGCGGTCCGCGGCCTCGATCGGGATACCGGCCAGCTCCAGGGCGGTGAGCAGGTTGGTGTAGCCCAGCTCGGTGGCGAAGGAGATGCCGAGGACGTCGAAGGCGCCGACGGGCCGGTGCGCGTCGACGGTGAACTGCGGGACGCCCTGCTCCCGCATGAGCTTCTCCAGGTCGGGCCACACGCTGTAGGTGCGCTCGGCGAGCACGCCCTCCTGCTCGTTGAGCACCTCGTACAGGATCTGCACGCCCTGGTTGGGCAGGCCCACCTCGTAGGCGTCCGGGTACATCAGCGCCCAGCGGACGTCTGCGGCGTCCCAGTCCTTGGAGGTGGAGTTGAGCTCTCCGCCGACGTACTGGATCGGCTTCTGGACGTGCGGGAGGAGGGCCTCCAGGCGCGGGAAGACCGACTCGACTGGCATGGGTGATGTCCTCGGATCAGGGTGCGGAGTGACCATCCAGCGTAACCCGGTCGGCGCTCCCGTCCCGCCGGGACGGGTCGGCCGCTCAGGGCACCGTCGCGGACACGGCGCTCCACAGGCCGGGCAGCTCCCGCTCGTGCCGGTCGGCGAGCGCCTCCTCCCGGGCGTGGAGGACGCCGTAGGTGAAGGACTGCTCGCCGGCGGCGTGTGCCTGGACGGCGATGTCCCGCAGCGCCCGCCGCGCCTGGACGCTGTCCTGGTGTTCGCCGAGCACGGTCTGGACGGCGGTCAGCGGCCGGCCGTGCCGGGCTGCACGGGCCCCCAGCGCGCGGCCCGCGGCCTCGGTGGCGTACCGGGCGCGCTTGGCGGCCTTGCGCGCCTCGTGCAGCGCGTCGTCGCGCTGCTGGCCGGCCGGGGCGGCCAGGGCCGCGGTGACACGGGCTTCCAGCCGGCGGTTCTCCTGCCGGATGACGGACGGCAGGACGGTCTCGGCCGGCTTCGCGGCCTTCGGGAGCAGCGGCGGGTCGGCGAGGAGGGCGTCCAGGGCGTCGAGCAGCGCCAGGTGGCGGCGGCCGTCGAGGACGGCGGTGATCCTGCTGCGGGTGCCGGAGCGCAGCGCGCGGTCATGGGTGTGCAGGCGTCTGCTGACCGGGCCGAGGCGGAGGGTGCGGGGCAGTTCGGCCACCCGTGCGGTCAGGCGCTCCAGCAGCACTTCGCGGTCGCGGTCCCGGCCGAGCTCGGCGGCCAGCCGGCGCAGTTCCGCGCCGATCGGCTCGGTGACGCGGGGGTCGAGCACGGCGCGGTAGGAGCGGAAGCAGCTGCGCAGCCGCCGGCTGGCGACGCGCATCCGGTGCACGGCGTCCGGCAGGTCGCGGCGGACGGCGGGGTCGAGGGCGACGAGGGCCCGGACCTGGGTGCGGACGTAGCCGAGCACGTGGGCACCCGCGGTGTCGTCGGGCGGTCCGGCGGCGGCGCCCGGGGCCGGCGCGCCGGGCGCCGGGGTGGTCTCGTCGAGTGCGCGCTGCAGTTTGGAGGGGGCCTGCGAGGGCTGCATGCCGGCTTTGCGCAGCCGCTTCCCGATGCGGTCGAGGAGTGCGGGCGGGCCGGCGGCGAGTTCGGCCTCGGCCTCGGTCCAGGCGGCGGTGGCCCCGTCGGGCCGGGCGGCCTGCACCCGGTCGAGGGAGACCTCGGCGAGGACGGTGCCGTCCTCGGCGCACAGCTGCCGGACGTCGCGCTCGGAGAGCAGGTCCATCACGGGGACGAGCGGCTCGCTGCGCACCCGGGAGCGGACGAGTGCGGTGAGGGAGCGGGGCGGCTCGTCGGCCGGCGGTTCACGTATCTCGTCGCGCACGTGGGGTGCGACGGGCAGTTTCAGGTGCCAGCCCGCGTCGGGGCCGCCGGTGCGGCGGCGCAGGGTGATGCCGTCGGCGGCCAGGGCGCCGCCCGGGGTGTCGTAGTAGACGGCATGCAGCCGGTCCCGGCCGCGGTCGGTGACCGAGGCGACGCCCTTCACCTTCAGGCCGGGCAGCTCGGCGCCGTCCGCGGCGCGGTACTTCCGTTCGGTCTCGCGTACGACGTCCGCCATAGGAAGACGGTAGGCGCAACGTAGCCGCGCGACAACGGTGTGTGCGCAAGCGGTTTCAGGCGGAGAGGGGGCGCTGGACCTTGATGGACTGCAGCAGGCCGATGGCGATCCAGGTGGCGAACATGGAGGTGCCGCCGTAGGAGACGAAGGGCAGCGGCAGGCCGGCGACGGGCATGATGCCGAGGGTCATGCCGATGTTCTCGAAGGACTGAAAGGCGAACCACGAGGTGATCCCGGCGGCCACGATCGTGCCGTACAGCTCGGGCGTCTCACGGGCGATGCGGCAGGCGCGCCACAGCATGACGCCGATCAGCAGGATGATCAGCCCGCCGCCGAGGAAGCCGAGTTCCTCGCCGGCGACGGTGAAGATGAAGTCGGTCTGCTGTTCGGGGACGAAGCGGCCGGTGGTCTGGGTGCCCTGGAAGAGGCCCTTGCCGAACAGTCCGCCGGAGCCGATGGCGATGCGGGCCTGGTTGGTGTTGTAGCCGACGCCCGAGGGGTCCAGGGAGGGGTTGGCGAAGGCTGCGAAGCGGTTGATCTGGTACTCGTCGAGCAGGCCCAGCAGCCAGACGGCGACGGCTCCGGCCGCGCCGACGGTGATCAGCCCGAACACCCACCGGTTGGAGGCGCCGGAGGCCAGCAGCACGCCCAGCACGATGACCACGACGACCATCACGGAGCCCAGGTCGGGCATCAGCATGATGACGAGGATCGGCACGGCGGCCAGGCCGAGGGACTGCAGCACGGTGCGGTGGTCGGGGAAATCCCGGTCGCCGGCGTCGACCCGGGCCGCGAGCAGCATGGCCATGCCGATGATCACCGAGATCTTGATGAACTCGGCCGGCTGCAGGGAGAACCCGCCGCCGAAGTGCAGCCAGGCGCGCTGCCCGTTGATCGTCGCGCCGAGCGGGGTGAGGACGAGCAGGGCCAGGATGACGGAGAGCCCGTAGAGCACGGGCACCGCGCCGCGCAGCCGCCGGTGGCCGACCCACACGGTGGCGGCCATCAGGCCGACGCCGACGACGAAGCTGAGCAGGTGCCGCCACAGGAAGTACTGCGGGTCGCCGTTGTTGAGGTCGTGCCGGTTGCGGGTCGCGGACCACACGAGCAGTGCGCCGAGCAGGGAGAGCACGGTGGCGGAGACGAGCAGCGGCCAGTCCAGCCGCCACACCACCGAGTCGCGCGCGGTGAGCTTCCGCCAGGCGGAGCGGCGCTGCGGGCCGTAGTCACCGCCGAGCGGGTAGGAGTGGGTGCTCACTGCGGCTCCTCCCCCGTCTTCTTCTCCTCGATGCGCTTCTTCAGGCGGGCCTTGAAGGCCTTGTCCTTCTTGGCGACGATCCGGCCGTCGTCGGTGATCTCCGGCAGGTGTGTCTGGGGCTTCGGCAGCAGCGCCTTGTCCTTGTGGATCTTGCCGTCCTTGCCGACGCCGTAGAGGAAGTCGTAGATGTTGCGGACGAACGGGCCGGAGGCGCCGGAGCCGGTGCCGGCCTGGGAGATCGTCATGACGATCGTGTAGTCATCGGTGTAGGTGCAGAAGTACGACGTGGTCTGCTTGCCGTACACCTCGGCCGTACCGGTCTTGGCGTGCATCGGGATCTTGTCCTGCGGCCAGTTCTGGAAGCGCCAGGCCGCGGTGCCCTCGGTGACCACGCCCTTGAGCGCGCCGTCGATGTTCTGGATGGTCTTCTTGCTGATCGGCAGCTTGCCGTGGGCGTGCGGCTCGATCTTCTTGGTGACCTTGCCGTCGGGGCTGACGATCGCCTTGCCGAGGGTCGGGTCCCACAGGGTGCCGCCGTTGCTGAGCGCCGAGTAGATGGTGGCCATCTGGATCGGGGTGACGAGGGTGTCGCCCTGGCCGATGGAGTAGTTGATGGCGTCACCGGCGCGCATCTTCATGCCGGAGACGCAGTTCTCCTTCGCGATCTTCTCGGCGTAGGTCTCGGGGTCCTTGACCTTGCACCAGGCCTCGTGGTTGGCCTCCCAGTAGGCCTTCTTCCACTTGCGGCCGGGGATGCGCCCGTCGACCTCGTTGGGCAGGTCGATGCCGGTCTTGGCGCCGAGGCCGTACTCGTGCGCCGTCTTGTAGAACCAGTTGTCGGGGTTCTTGGGGTTCATCCCGCCGTCCTTGACCCACTCCTTGTAGGCGAGCCGGTAGAAGACGGTGTCGCAGGAGACCTCCAGGGCCCGGCCGAGGGTGATGGGGCCGAAGCTCTCGGACTCGTAGTTCTTGAAGGTGTGGCCGCCGACGCTGAAGGAGGACGAGCACAGGTAGTGGCCGTCGAAGTCGTAGCCGGCCTGGACGGCGGCGCCGGTGGAGACCACCTTGAACGTCGAACCGGGTGCGGACTGCCCCTGGATGGCGCGGTTCAGCAGCGGGTAGTTGGAGTCCTTGCTGGTGATCTGCTTGTAGTTCTTCGCGGAGATGCCGCCGACCCACACGTTCGGGTCGTAGTCCGGCTGGGAGGCCATCGCGATCACGTGCCCCGTCTTGGGGTCCATGACGACGACGGCACCGGAGTCGGCCTTGTAGAGCTTGCCGGTGACCGGGTCGACCTGCTTGCGCGCGGTCATCATCGCCTCGTGGAGCTGCCGTTCGGCGACGGCCTGCACCCGCGCGTCGATGCTGGTGACGAGGCTGGAGCCGGGCTCGGGCTTGTCCGCCACGCCCTTGCTCATCACCTGGCCGAGGTTGTTGACCTTGTACTCGGTGACGCCGGCGTCCCCGCGCAGCGCCTTGTTGTACTCGCGCTCCAGGCCGGAGCGGCCGATCTGGTCGGAGGGCAGGAACGGCGAGTCGCTGTCCTTGGCCTGCTCGATCTCCTCCTGGGTGACGGGCGAGAGGTACCCGAGCACCTGCGCGGTCTGGGCGCCGTAGGGAGCCGGGTAGCGGCGCAGTGCGGTGGGCTGCGCGGTGATGCCGGGGAAGTCCTCGGAGCGCTCGCGGATGGTGAGGGCCTGTTGGGTGGTGGCCTCGTCGGTGATGGGGATGGGCTGGTAGGGCGAGCCGTTCCAGCACGGCTGCGAGGTCTCGGCGTTGCACAGCCGGACCTTCTTCTTGACCTCTTCGGGGTCCATGTCGAGGACCTTGGCCAGCCGGGTGAGGACGGCGTCGCCGCCGTCGTCCATCTTCATCAGGGCGGTGCGGGATGCGGAGACGACGAGGCGGGTCTCGTTGTCGGCGAGGGGAACGCCGCGGGCGTCCAGGATGGAGCCGCGGATGGCCGGTTTGACGACCTGCTGGACGTGGTTGCCGGCGGCCTTCGCCGAGTACTCGTCGCCGTTGCGCACCTGCAGGTACCACAGTCGCCCGCCGAGGGTCACCAGCAGCGAGAAGACCAGGATCTGGATGGCCACCAGCCGGATCGTGACCCGGGTGGTGCGGCCGGTCTCCGGAATGTTGCTCACAGGCGCTTGACCCCCTTCATCTTCACGGCGCGGTTGCGGGTGCTGCGGCCCAGCACGCTGCCGCGCTGGCTGCCGATGCGGGTTCTGCCGTTGCGTGGCGTGCGGCTGCGCAGGCTCGTGCCCGGGGAGAGCCAGCCGGACATGCCGCCGGAACCGGCCAGGGTGGAGGGCCCGCCCTCCGCGGAGGAGGCCGGGGAGCGCTCGGTGCGGCGGGCGGCGGCCATCACCAGCGGCACGGTGAACGGCGCGAGCAGCAGGTCGTACAGGGCCGCGGTGAAGACGAGGCCGCTGAGGCCGCCGACGCCGACGGCGGTGTCGCCGGTGAGGGCGCCGACCGCCGCGTAGAGCAGGGTGGAGGAGACGGCGGCGACCGCGACCGCGATCATCGGCAGCGTCGCCGAACGGTGCTGGCCGGTGTCCGGCTTGGTGAGTCCGGCCAGGTAGCCGATGACGCACAGGACGAGGGCGTAGCTGCCCACGGCGTGGTCGGCGGGCGGCGCCAGGTCGGCGAGCAGTCCCGCGCCGAACCCGGCGAGGGCACCGCCGGTGTGACCGAAGACCAGCGCGAGACCGAGGACGGTGAGCAGGACCAGGTCGGGGACGGCGCCCGGCAGGTGGAGTCTGGCGAGGACGGTGACCTGCACGGTCAGTGCGAGGACGAGCAGCACGACGGACAGCAGGATCCGGCTCAGTCGCATCATCGGTCGGCTCCTGACGTGGCGCCCGCGCGGGGTTCGGTACTGGGCTGCGCGTTCGGCGATCCGGAGGCCGCGCCGCTGGAGGCGCCGCTCGGCTGGTCGCCCGGCTCGGCGCCGGGGGTGACGGTCACCGTCACGGTGGGGGTGGGCTTGGGCTTGACCGGGTCGGGCTTGAGCACCTTGTCGCGCGGGTTCTCCCGCGGGGGTTCGACGACGACGCCGACGAGGTCCAGTCTGCTGAAGTGCACGAACGGCTTGACCTGGACGGTCCGGGTCAGCGCGCCGGTCGTCCGCTCGACCTTGGTCACCTCACCCACGGGGACGCCGGGCACGAACGGCTTGTTGTTCTGCGAGCCGAAGGTGACCAGGCGGTCGCCCTTGTTCACCTTGGCGCGGCCGTTGAGCAGCTGCACGGACAGGCTGTTCCCGCCGCGGCCGGTGGCGAAGCCGAGCTCGTTGCTGCCCTCCATCCGGACGCCGACGGTGAAGTCGGGGTCGTTGGCGAGCAGCACGGTGGAGGTGGACGGTCCGACGGTGGTGATGCGGCCGACGAGACCCTCGCCGTTGAGCACCGTCATGTCCGGCTTGAGACCGTCGTCGCTGCC
>DASSBO010000088.1:0-3608 GCA_035698655.1 Streptomyces sp. | reverse complement strand
GGGAGCGGTCCCAGCTGGCGCCCTGCCCGACGGCGAAGACGCCCATGGCCACGGCCAGTACCAGCAGCAAGGCCGGGCCGGCGCCGCGTCCGGGCCGCCGGCTGAGCTGCCAGCCGGCCAGCGCACCCGACAGGCCCCGGCTCCGGGACGCGCGGTGCTCCCCGAGGCGCGCGGCGGGCGGCAGCAGCCGCAGCGCCAGCACCGTTCCGGCCAGCAGCGCCAGCGCAGGCGCCGCCACGAGCACCGGGTCGACGCCGAGCGCGGATGCTCCGGTGGCGAGGACGCCGGTGCCCTCGGAGCGGCGCGTCAACTGCCAGTAGGCGACGCCGGCGAGCACGAGCAGGCCGCCGTCCATGCCGCCGCGCAGCATCGTCGCCGCCTTGCGGCGCGGCGCCTTCAGTTCGGTGCCGGCCCGCAGCGAGGGCAGCGTCATGGTCACGGCGCAGGCCAGCGCGGTGCCGGCGGCCACCCACCAGGTGCTCGGCGGGAGTTGCACGGCCGCCTCCGTGCCGGCGTCGGCCAGCGGGCCGCGGGACATCAGCAGGCGGACGGCGGGGCCTGCGAGCAGCGGTGCGGCCACCAGGCCGGGCAGCGCCAGCAGCAGCGACTCGGCCGCCGCGAGGCCGATGATGCGGCGCCGCGACGCGCCGCGGGCTGCGAGGAGCGCCGTCTCGTTCTCCCGCTCGGTGGACAGCAGCCGGGCCACCAGCAGCAGCGCCAGCGCGGCCAGCACGACGAGTTGCAGTGCGGCGATGAGCACGGTGGAGCGGCTGACCTGGAGGGTGCGCTGCAGCCCGTCGATGACGTCGGGCAGTTCGCTCTCGGCGGTCGCGGCGCCGATGCCCGGCATCTGATCGAAGTGTTCGACCGTGTCGGTTATGCGGGAGCGCAGTGCGTCCAGCCGGTCGGCGGTGACGGTGGAGTAGTCGGCGTCGGCCAGCCAGTGGGTCTCCGCCGGTGCCAGCAGGCCGGGGCCGAACGAGCCGGCCGCCACGGCGAGCGGGCCGTAGGTGGTGAACGCCAGGTTGCGGACGCCGTCGCCGCCGAGCGGGTCGAGGGTCCAGTAGGGGGCGTCCGGGTCCTTGGGCCGGTAGACGCCCGTGACGTGGGCGGTGGCCGACGGGGTGTCGTCGAGCCGTCCGGTCACCGCGATCGTGTCACCGGGCGCCAGGCCCAGCCGGTCGGCGACCCGTTTCGCCACCGCGACCTGGACCTGCACCCTCTCGCCGTGCCCCTGCGGGGAGGCGGGCTGCGGCCAGCGGCCCGCCACCATCTCGACCCGGCCGGGGTCGAAGGAGGCGAACAGCGTCAGGTCGGGCTGTTCCTGCGCGGCCGCGCCGGGCGGCCGCAGCGAGTCGGGCAGGGCGTAGGAGCCGGACCGGGTGCTGCGGGCCACCGTCGTCGGCAGGCCGCTGTAGGCGTGCTCGGCGGCGGCCCGCACCGCCTGGTCCAGGTGCTCGGCGTCGGCCGGGTCGGCCGGCGGTGTATCGGTTCCGGCCGACAGCACGGTGCGGGCGGCCGAACGGTGGTCGAGGCTACGCCGGACGCCGGTGTCGCCCAGCGTCGTGGCGAAGGCGGCGAGCGCCGCCAGCACGGAGGTGACCAGCAGGGTCGTCAGCAGCGCGGCGGCGACCAGCAGCCGGTGCGCCCGCACCCGCTGCAGCAGGAAACGCGTCACGACCGGCCCCCCGTGCTCTCACCGAGCCGGTCCGACCTGGTCAGTCCGGCGTGTTGACCATACTCGCCGCCGCGTACACCAGGTAGTCCCAGAGCCGCTTCTCGTGCTCCGGCTCCAGCTCCAGACCGTCCACGGCCACCCGCATGTGCCGCAGCCACGCGTCGTGGGCCGCACGGTCCACCCGGAACGGCACGTGCCGCATCCGCAGCCGCGGATGGCCGCGCTGCTCGCTGTACGTCGTGGGGCCGCCCCAGTACTGCATGAGGAACAGCGTCAGCCGCTCCTCGGCCGGGCCCAGGTCCTCTTCGGGGTACATCGCCCGCAGTTCCGGGTCTTCGGCCACGCCCTGGTAGAAGCGGTGGACGAGTCGCCGGAAGGTCTCCTCGCCGCCGACCTGCTCGTAGAAGGTCTCGGACTGCAAGCTGCCACGCCGGTTCTCCATCACGCCCCCATCGTCGCAGACAGCCGGCGACGGGCCGCAGGCTCACGCGTCGTCCCAGCGGAAGAGGCGCTGGGCGATGAGGGCCAGCACCGCGCCGAACGCGAGCAGGCCGCCCATCACCGGCAGTGCGGCGCCCCAGCCCTCACCGCGGCTGAGCACGTCCTCCATGGCCTGCACCAGGTACTTCAGCGGCATGACGTCGGAGACGGTGCGCACCCAGCCGGGTGCGTCGTCGAGCGGGAAGAACGAGCCGGACAGGAACGCCATCGGCAGGATGATGATCTGCGCCAGCCCGTTGGCGGCCTCCTCCGTCTTCGCCCAGGCGCCGACGACCAGGCCGATCGACATGAACGCCAGCGTCGCGCACGCGACGAGCGGGATGGACAGCCACCAGTAGCCGGTCAGTTGCAGGCCGAAGTACGGCAGCGTCGCGATGCCCAGGAAGATCGCGGTCTGCACGAACGCGGTCGCCAGGTTCACCCCGACGCGGGCGCCGATCACCTGCCCGGCGTTCACCGGCGCCAGCCACAGCCGCCGCAGGATCCGCTTCTTGCGCCAGCTCACCAGCGTCAGCGCGGTGCCGAACACGCCGCTCATGGCCACCGCCCAGCCGAGCAGCCCGGGGGTGAAGAACTGGATGGCGTTCAGCGAGCGGTCCTCGACCTGCCGGGTGGCCAGCGTGTACGCCGGCGGCTGCCCGGTCGCCCGCTGGTTGGCCTGCTGCACGACGGAGTTCACCACCCCGCGCACGCTGCCCGCGCGCACCGGGTCGGCGGCCGAGAAGCGCAGCACGACCTCGTCGCCGTGCTGCATGACGGCCGCGTCGACGTCCCCCTCGCGGACCTGCTGCAGCGCCTCCTTGCGGGCGGCGTCGGAGCCGTCGGTCTTGTCGATCTTCAGCACGTCGTGCAGCTGCTCGCGCTGCGCGTCGGGTATCCGGTCCAGCACGGCGACGTCGCCGACCTGGACGACCTCCACCTGCTGCGTGGTGCTGCCTTTGAACAGCGCGCCGAAGAGGACGAGGAACATCAGCGGGAAGACGAGCGTGAAGAACACCGCCGACCGGTCCCGCAGGAGGCCCAGGGTCATCGCCCTGGACAGGCTCAGAAACGCGCTCACTCGCGGTACTCCCGTCCGGTCAGCTGCAGGAAGACGTCCTCCAGGGACGCCGCGCCCAGCTCGGCGACCAGCTCGGCCGGCGGTCCGACGCGCAGCACCCTGCCGTGGTCCATCACCGCGACCCGGTCACACAGCGTCTCCGCCTCGTCCATGTAGTGCGTGGTGAGGACGACCGTGCGGCCCTCCTCGTTGATCGCGCGCAGCAGGTCCCACAGGTTGCGCCGGGCCTGCGGGTCCAGGCCGGTGGTGGGCTCGTCGAGGAAGACCAGCTCCGGGTCGTGGACCAGGGCGCAGGCGATCGAGAGCCGCTGCGCCTGCCCGCCGGACAGCTTGTTCTCCCGGGTGCCGGCCTTCTCGGTGAGGCCGACG
>DASSBO010000087.1:0-4837 GCA_035698655.1 Streptomyces sp. | reverse complement strand
ATCCGGCCAGCTACCCGCCACCTCACCGTGGCCCCTCGGCGGCCAACTCCCGTGCCGATGATGGAGCCGGCGCTGACGTGCGTTGTCGATAGCGCATAGCCGAAATGAGTGGAGAGCAAGATCGCCGCCGCCGACGACGACTGGGCCGCCCTGACCGCGCACCTCACCGAAGACCCCGTCGACGACTGGGCGCAGCACGTCGCCCACCTGACCCGCGACACCGTCCCGTCGTCCAGCGCGGCGACAGCCTGAAGGAGGCACCCAGTGGCACCCACGACCGTCAGCCCGCGCAACGCGGACGAACTCGCCGAGATGCTCGCCGACCCCGCGAAGCTGAAGGAGGTCATGGCCTCGAAGGAGTCCCTGACCGACTTCATCACCGCCTACGGGCAGGCGCAGCAGGGCGACGGCACCGACCTGAACCGGCAGATCGCCGAGGAGACGCAGCGCCAGTTCGCCGCGATGCTCCGCGAGAACGGCATGAAGGACGACGCGAAGGACACCATCCAGCGCCTCGACCTCGACCCGCAGGCCAAGCGCCGCGGCATGCTCACCTCCCACCGGCAGGGCACCGCGCACAACCCGTCCGCCCCGGGCGCCGCCCTGGACAAGGAGTTCGCGAACTCCGTGGAGTACGTGAGCACCATCTGGCACAAGGCGAAGGACAGCGAGGACCGCTCGGAGCGCCTCGCTCTCCTCCGCAACGCCGCGTCCTCCGTGTCCCCGGCCGACGGCGGGTTCCTCGTCCCCGAGACGTTTCGCTCCCAGCTGATGCAGATCGCCCTGGAGAAGGCCGTCGTCCGCGGCCTGGCCACCGTCATCCCGATGGACTCCGCCCGCGTCGGCATGCCCATCATCGACTCCACCACCAACCAGGGCTCCGTCTTCGGCGGCATGATCGCCTACTGGGGTGAGGAAGGCGCCGCGCTCAAGGACTCCAACCCGCGGTTCGGGCAGGTCGACCTCGACGCGAAGAAGCTCACCGGCCTCTCCGCCGTGCCGAACGAGCTGCTGCAGGACTCCACCGTCTCCTTCGCCTCCCTCATCGAGACGCTGTGGCCGCAGGCCCTGGCGTTCTCCGAGGACAGCGCGTTCATGTCCGGCAACGGCGCCGGCAAGCCCCTCGGCTTCCTCGGCGCGAAGAACAAGGCCGCCGTCGCCCCCGTGCGGGCCACCGCCAACGAGATTTCCTACGTCGACATCGTCACCATGTACGCCCGCATGCTGCCCTCGTCTCTCGGCAGCGCGGTGTGGATCTGCTCCCCGGACGCCATCCCGCAGCTGCTGCAGATGTCGCTGACCGTGGGCTCCGGCGGCAACTCCGTGTTCGTGGTGAACGCGGCCGGACCGGCGCCGATGACGATCTTCGGCCGCCCGCTGATCATCTCGGAGAAGGCCGGGCAGCTCGGCGCCCGCGGCGACCTGGCGTTCGTCGACCTCGCCTACTACCTGGTCGGCGACCGGCAGACCATGACCGCCGACTCCTCCACGGACTACCAGTTCGGCTCGGACAAGACCACGTTCCGCATCATCCAGCGCGTCGACGGCCGCCCCTGGCTGCAGTCGGCCATCACCCCCGCGAACGGATCGAGCAACAAGCTGTCCCCGTTCGTGGAGCTCGCCCCGAAGTCCTGACCCACGGGCCGCCGCCGGCACTGAACCCCCGGCGGCGGCCATCACCCGGGCCGGCAGTGTCGCCCCGGACCGGCAACCTCAGACAGGAGATGCACCATGGCTCAGAAGGCACTCGGCCGGGCGTTCAACGCGGCGCCGGCCGCCGACGGCAAGTGGATCAACCTCGCCTACGCGGGCGGCGCCACGTTCCTCGCCTACCTCACCGGCGGTGTCGGGGACACCTTCACGCTGCAGGAGGCGAAGGACTCCGCGGGCACCGGGGCGCAGAACCTGGCGTGCGTCACCGAGTACTTCACCTCCACCGGCGACGGGTCGGACGCGTGGGCGCGTCACAGCCAGTCCGCTGCGGCGACCGTCGCCACGGCGGCCGCCACCACGGAGAACGCCGCCGTGTTCGAGGTGGAGGGCACCCAGCTCTCCGACGGCTACCAGTACGTGAAGGTCACCGCCACTGGCGCGGGCACGGTCGCAGCGCTGACGCGGGACCTCGAGGTGCAGCGCGCCCCGGAGAACCTGCCCGCGCTGGGCTCCTGACCGTGGTGTGGACGTGCGCGGTGTGCAAGGCGGCCTACTCGGTCGGCGCGCCCCGCTGTCCACAGTGCGGATCGACTGACCGCATCGACCGGGGAGGAACCGTGCCGAAGATCACCGCCCACGGCGGGCCGTCCATCGAGGGCCGCAGCGAGGAGGCATCGCCATCAGCTGGGAGCAGCTCCTCAACATCGAGCGAGAAGCCCGCGCCTGGGCCGAAGAGCAGCGATCACGGCCACCGGAAGCGTGCCCGAACGACGGGGAGCCGCTCCAAGCAGCACCAGGCGGCGGACTCCGATGCGCCTTCGACGGGTGGCGGTGGCCGGAAGACGCCGTCCTCTGACGACTAACCCACACGCCACGACGACGCCCGGAGGGAGGTGACCTTGGTGGGCATCTGGTACACGAGCCGCGAGCAGGTCAAGCAGGCCATGGACTTCAAGGAGACCGCGCGTTCCGACGGGCAGGTCGACGGCGCCATCGAGGCCGCTTCCCGCGACGTGGAAGCCCTGTGCCACCGCATCTTCTACCCGGTGCAGGCCACCCGCTACTTCGACTGGCCCGGCCACCAGTACGCCCGCCCGTGGCGGCTGTGGCTGGACCAGGACGAGCTCATCGCCGTCGACAGCATCACCACAGGCGGCGTGCCGCTGGTCGACGGGGACTGGCTGCTGGAGCCCGCGAACGACGGGCCGCCGTACAACCGCATCGAGATCAACCTCGCCGCCGACGCGGCGTTCTCCTCCGGCGACACCTTCCAGCAGGCCATCGCCGTGACCGGCCTGTTCGGGTTCGCGGACACGACCACCCCGGCCGGCGTGCTCGCCGGCGCGGTGGCGGCCGGCGACGGCACCGTGACCGTGGACGGCCCGGCCTCCGCCGAGCTGGGTGTCGGCAGCCTGCTGCGCCTCGACGACGAGCGGATGACGGTGACAGGCCGCCGCCAGGTGGAGACCGGGCAGACCCTCGCGGCCGCCATGGCGAACCAGAACAACGACGTCACCGTGCAGCTGGCCAACGCCACCGGGTTCGCGCCTGGCGAGACCGTGCTCGTCGACGGCGAGCGCATGTACATCATCGACGTCGCCGGCGATGCGCTCGTGGTGAAGCGCGCGTGGGACGGCAGCAACCTGGCCGCACACACCGCCGGCGCCACGGTGTACGCGCCGCGCCGCCTGGCGGTGCGCCGCGGCGTGCTCGGCACCACCGCGGCCACGCACAACGCCGCCGCGCCGGTGCTGACCTGGGAGCCGCCCGGCCCCGTCCGCGAGCTCACCGAGGCCCTCGCGCTGAACACGGTGCTGCAGCAGCAGTCCGGCTACGCCCGGCAGGTCGGGTCCGGCGAAGGGCAGCGCGAGGCGTCCGGCCGCGGCATCGCGAACCTGCGCGACCGCGTCTACCACTCCCACGGGCGCATGGCCCGGGTCAGGGCGGTGTAACCCATGGCCAGCCTCGACTACCGCGGACGCTCCGTCACCGTGCGCGCCCAGGGCCCGATGTTCGACCACCGCGCACCGCAGGCGGCACGCGACTTCTCCCAGCACGCGGAGAAGGCCGTCGCTGAAGAGGGCGCCCGCATGGTCCACCAGCGGCTGCGCCGCGTCCTGAAGCACCCCACCGGCTACTACCAGTCGCAGGTCCGCGTCCGCGCCGTGGGCTCCCGGCACGTCGTGTCCGACGGCGGCGTTGTATACGGTCCCTGGCTTGAGGGAGTCGGAAGCAGGAACTTCCCGGAGACCAGGTTCCGCGGCTACTCCACGTTCCGCCGCACGCAGGCCCTGCTGGACCGCAAGGCCGGCAACATCGCCGAACGCCTCCTGTCCCGGCAGTACTGGAGGCGGTTCCAGTGACCGAACGCCTCCAGATCCAGCAGCTCCTCGACGCGTGCGTCTCCCACGCCCAGACGCTCGGGGTATTCGAGCGGGTCAACGGCCACGAGCCGAAGAACCCGCCCGGCTACGGCCTGTCCGCGGCGTACTGGGTGCAGCGCATCACCCCCGTGGCCGCCGCATCGGGGCTCGCGTCCACGTCGGTGCGCCTGGAGCTCGGCGCCCGCCTGTACTCACCGGCGGACACCACCGACCCGGACCTGATCGACCCGAACCTGGTCGACGCCGCCGACCTGCTGATGGCCGCCTACAGCGGCGACTTCACCCTCGGCGGCCTGGTGGAGGAGGTCGACCTGCTCGGCGCCTACGGCGACCCGATGGACGCGGAGGCCGGCTACCTCGAGCAGGACGGGGCGACGTACCGGGTCATGACGATCACTGTGCCGCTCATCGTTGACGATCTTTGGACCCAGGAGGCGTAGGTATGGGCAAGCAGTCCGGGCTCGGGGATCAGCTCCTGGTGGGCGGCTGGGACCTCGGCGACGACATCGGGTCCGTGGGCAACATCTCCGGTCCCCTCGCGACGCTGAACACGACGGGCATCACGAAGTCGGCGTTCGAGCGGATCGGCGGGCAGCGGGACGGGGCGATCGAGTACACCGCGTTCTTCAACCCGGGCCAGGGCCGGGCGCACGAGCGCCTGTCGAAGCTCCCGACCGGCGACCAGCTGGTCACCTACCTGCGCGGCCTGGGCGCCGGGCGTCCGGGCGCGTGCCTGGTCGGCAAGCAGATCGGCTACGACCCGTCTCGCGGGGATGACGGCTCCTTCACGTTCGGGGTGC
>DASSBO010000086.1:0-11626 GCA_035698655.1 Streptomyces sp. | reverse complement strand
GGATCACCCGGGCGCCCCGCTGGCTGTCCACCGACCTGCGCGACGGCAATCAGGCCCTGATCGACCCGATGTCCCCGGCCCGCAAGCGCGAGATGTTCGATCTGCTGGTGGCCATGGGCTACAAGGAGATCGAGGTCGGCTTCCCGTCCTCGGGCGAGACCGACTTCGCGTTCGTCCGCTCGATCATCGAAGAGGGCGCGATCCCCGAGGACGTGACGATCTCCGTCCTGACGCAGGCCCGCGAGGAACTGATCGAGCGCACGGTCGAATCCCTGCGCGGCGCGCACCGCGCCACCGTCCACCTGTACAACGCGACCGCCCCCACCTTCCGCCGCGTCGTCTTCCGCGGCACGAAGGAGCAGGTCAAGCAGATCGCGGTGGACGGCACCCGGCTGGTCATGGAGTACGCCGACAAGATCCTGGGCGACGAGACGATCTTCGGCTACCAGTACAGCCCCGAGATCTTCACCGACACCGAGCTGGACTTCGCCCTGGAGGTCTGCGAGGGCGTCATGGACGTGTGGCAGCCCGAGGACGGCCGCGAGATCATCCTCAACCTGCCGGCCACCGTGGAGCGCTCCACGCCCTCGACGCACGCCGACCGCTTCGAGTGGATGTCCCGGAACCTGACGCGCCGCGAGCACGTGTGCCTGTCGGTGCACCCGCACAACGACCGCGGCACCGCCGTCGCCGCCGCCGAGCTGGCCCTGATGGCCGGCGCCGACCGGATCGAGGGCTGCCTGTTCGGGCAGGGCGAGCGCACCGGCAACGTCGACCTGGTGACGCTGGGGATGAACCTGTTCTCCCAGGGCGTCGACCCGCAGATCGACTTCTCGCAGATCGACGAGGTCCGCCGCACCGCCGAGTACTGCAACCAGATGTCCGTCCACCCGCGCCACCCGTACGTGGGCGACCTGGTCTACACGGCCTTCTCCGGCTCCCACCAGGACGCCATCAAGAAGGGCTTCGAGGCGCTGGAGACCGAGGCGGCAGCGCAGGGCAAGGCCGTGGAGGACGTCGAGTGGGCGGTGCCCTACCTGCCCATCGACCCAAAGGACGTCGGCCGCTCCTACGAGGCCGTCATCCGCGTCAACTCCCAGTCCGGCAAGGGCGGCATCGCCTACGTGCTGCGCAACGGGCACAGCCTGGACCTGCCGCGCCGGATGCAGATCGAGTTCTCGAAGATCATCCAGGAGAAGACCGACTCCGACGGCGGCGAGGTCACCCCGGCCGACATCTGGTCCGCCTTCTGCGACGAGTACCTGCCCGCCGGGGACGGCGGCTGGGGCCGCATCGCGCTGCGCTCGGCGCAGGCCTCCACGACGACCGAGGGCCAGGACGCGCTGACCGTCGAGGCGACGATCGACGGCGAGGACGCCGTCCTGACGGGCACCGGCAACGGCCCGCTGGCCGCGTTCTTCGACGCCCTGCACGCCGTCGACGTGGACGTGCGGCTGCTGGACTACGTCGAGCACACGATGAGCGAGGGGGCCGGCGCGCAGGCCGCCGCCTACATCGAGACGGCGATCGACGGCAAGGTGCTGTGGGGCGTCGGCATCGACGCGAACATCGTGCGCGCCTCCATCAAGGCGGTCGTCTCCGCCGTCAACCGCGCCACCCGCTGACCCGTCCCGGCACGGGGCACCCGTGCCCGGCCGCCTGCGGGCGGCCGGGCGCGTCACCGGGTTAGTCTCCGTACATGCCCGCCTGGATCTGCCGGACCTGCGCAGTGCAGCACGAGGACACCGACCTGCCGCCCGAGCGCTGCGCCGTCTGTGACGACGAACGCCAGTACGTCGGCTGGGACGGCCAGCAGTGGACGACCATGGCCGAACTCGCCCGCGAGCACGTCACCGTGCTGCGCGAGGAGGAGCCGGGGCTGACCGGGATCGGCGTCGAGCCGAAGGTCGCCATCGGCCAGCGCGCCCTGCTGGTCCGCACACCGCACGGCAACGTGCTGTGGGACTGCGTCCCGCTGCTCGACGACGCCGCCCGCCGGCGGATCGGCGAACTCGGCGGCATCGACGCGATCTGCATGTCGCACCCGCACTTCTATGCCGCGCACGTCGAGTTCGCCGACGCCTTCGACGCGAAGGTCTTCGTCCCCCGCGCCGACCGGCAGTGGATCCGGCGCCCCTCCCCGCGCATCGAACTGTTCGACGACAGCGTCGAGCCGGTCCCCGGCCTCACCCTGGCCCGCATCGGCGGCCACTTCGACGGTGCCGCCGTCCTTCACTGGCCGGACGGCTCCGACGGCCGCGGCGCCCTGCTCACCGGTGACACCATCACCGTCGTGCAGGACCGCGAGTGGGTCAGCTTCATGTGGAGCTACCCCAACCTCATCCCGCTCGACGAGCACACGATCGCCGACATCGCCCGCCGCGTCGAGCCGTTCGCCTTCGACCGCGTCTACGGCGGCTGGTGGGGCCGCGTCGTCGTCCGGGACGGCGCGGCCGCGGTCCGCCGCTCCGCCGACCGCTACATCGCCCGCCTGCACGGCGAGCGCCCCTGACCGTGCCGACGCCGCCCCAGACGCCGCCCCGGCTGTCCGGGCGCGGCACGCTGCTGGCCGCCGTGGAGTCCCGGCTCGCCGCCGACGGCAGCGCCGTGCTCACCGGCCCCAGCGGCATCGGAAAGAGCGCACTGCTGGAGGCCGTCGGCGCGGCGGCCGCGAAACGCGGTGAGCTGGTGCTCCACCTGGTGTGCGGGGAGACCGAACGCTGGGTGCCCTGCGCGGGCGTGAGAGAACTCCTCGGCCGGCTCCCGGGCCCGCCGGCCGTTCCCGCCCCCGCCCCCGGCCAGGCCGCGTGCCGGCGGGTCCTGGGCACGCTGCTGGCCCGTTGTGCGCAGGAACGGCCCGTGCTGCTGCTCGTCGACGACGCCCAGTGGCTGGACGCGGAGTCCGTCGACGCCGTCCGCTCCGCCCTGCGCGGCCCCGGTGCGCGCGGCGTGCGCGCCGTTGTCGCCGGCCGGTGGACGGACGGACTCGCCGAGCCGGACGGCGGCGGTGCGCCGTGGACGCCGACCGCCGACGCGCTGCACCTCCCCGTCCCGCCGCTCGAGCCGGACGAACTGGCCGAACTCTTCGCGAGCTACGGGCTGCCCGTCCGTGTGGTGAACAAACTGCACGCCGACTCGGGCGGCAACCCGTTCCTCGCCCTCGCCCTCGGCGGCGCGTTCACCGACCGCATCCCCCGCCACTGGCGGCCCGCGCCCATGCCGCCGAGCGTGCGGGCCGTGATCACCGAGCGTCTCGCGCGGCTGTCGCCCCAGGTGCGGGAGACGCTGCTGGCGGCCGCGCTGGCCACCGGGCCGACCACCGGCCTGCTGCGCCGGGCCGGCCGCGCCGACGCCGCACGGGACGTGGGACAGGCCGCGGCCGCCGGACTGCTGATCACCGAGGGCGGCGGTATCCGCTTCACCCCGCCGGCCGTCGGCACCGTGCTCGCCGAGGCCGCCGACGCCGAGCATCTGGCGCGGGTGCACCGGACGCTGGCCGCCGTGGTCCCGGACGCCGCCGGCCGCACACGGCACCACGCGATGGCCGGCTCCGGACCCGACGCCGAACTCGCCCGCTCGCTGGTCGCCGCCGCCGAGGCCGCCACCCGGCAGGGCTCGCACCGGATGGCCGCCGAGCTGTACCTGCTCGCCGCGGACCGGTCCCCGGCCGAACCGGCGGCCGCACGCATGGAGTGGCTGGTCGCGGCGGCCGAGTCGGGCGCCCGCGGCGGCCTGCCCGACCTGGTGCACCGGGCAGTCGAGGCGGTGCTGGCCGCGGATTCCACCCGTGCGCAGCGGGTACGGGCCCGGCTCGCCGTGCTCGACCTGTCCGGGCAGGGACTCGCCGCGATGCGGGAGGTGTTCGCCGCCGCGCTGGTCGACGCCGTAGGCGACCCGGCGCTGCTCGGCCCGCTGCGGCTGCGCATGGCGACGGGCGCTCTGGTCGACGGCACACCCGACCGCGCGCTGCACGAGACCGAGGGCGTGCTGGAGCACGCACGGGCCGCCGGCGACGCTGCCCTGCAGGCCAGGGCGCTGAACCTGCGCGCGAACATCGCGCTGCTCAGCGGCGCGGACCACCGCCCCGACCTGCGGCGCGCGCTGCGGCTGCCCGAGCCGCCCCTCGACGGGCAGCTGCACGCGGGACCGCGGTACCTGGCGGCCCACTGCGCGGTCTTCGAGGACCGGCTGACCGACGCGCGCGACGAACTGCTGCGCATGCTGGCGCTGGTGGAGCGTGGCTCCGGCGAGGAGGTCGTCCACGTGCTGCGGAACCTCTCCGAGGTGTCGGTGCGCATGGGCCGCTGCCGCGATGCGCTGGACTACGCCGACCGCGCGATGCGCATCACCGAGGCGGCCTCGCTCAGCCCCGGCCCGGTGCTGTACGACGCGGCGGTGGCCGAACTGGCCGGCGGCAGCGTCCGCCGGGCCGTCGCGCACGCCGAGCGCGGCCTGCCGGCCTCCGAGCAGGAGGAGGACGCCATCTTCACCAGCCGGCTGCTGCACGCACTGGGCGCCGCCCGGATCCGCGCGGGCGACGTGCGGGCGGGCGTCGAGGCGCTGCTGCGCATCGACGCGCCGGGGGCGGGCCGCGGCATCCGCTCACCGCTCGTGCTGCGCCGGCACGGCGACCTCGCCTCCGGCCTCGCCGCGCTGGGGGAGACCGAGCGCGCCGAGGAGGTGATCCGCACGGCCCGCGCCGAACTGGGCACCCGTGTACGGGGGTTCGGCGTCACCGGGCAACTGGACCGCGCGGAGGCCGCGGTGCACGGTGCGCGCGGGGAACTCGACGCAGCCGCGGAACGGCTGGACCGGGCGGCCGCCCTCTTCGAGACGCTCGGCCAGCCCCTCGAAGTCGGGCACTGCCTGCTGGAGCGCTCCCGCGTCGAACGCCGCCGGCGACGCCGTGAGCCGGCCCGGCAGGCCGCGGCCCGGGCACTGGAGATCTTCGAGCGCTGCGGGGCCCGACCCTGGACCGAGCTTGCCCGGCACCGGCTGGCCGGACTCGACGGGGCGGCGGGGGAGACGGCCGTACCGATCCCGTCGCAGACCCGGGCGCTGCTCACCGACGGGGAACAGCGCATAGCCCTGCTGGTGAGCGGCGGCGCGACCAACCAGCAGGTGGCGAACCGGCTGTTCCTGAGCGTGAAGACGGTCGAGGCCTCCCTGACCCGCATCTACCGCAAGCTGGGCGTCCGCTCCCGGGCCCAGCTCGCCGCGCTGCTGAAGTAGTCAACCCTCTCCCCACCCTGCGGGGTGCAGGGGTTTCCCGCGCCCGTGCGGTGGCCTCCCTACGGATGCGCTCACCTGCGTACTTCTTCATGACATGGCCACGGAGGGCGTGCCATCGTGCTCGACGGTTCGAACACCTCTTTGCCAGTCCCGGTACCGGGCCTGGGCCCGGCGGCGCCACCACTGCCTCCGGGGCACCCCCCTCGGTCGCCGCACCACGACGACCGCGCAGACAAGGAGTTCCGCGTGAGATCCACCGCCCCCAGGCGCGCCCACCGGCGCGTCGCCACGACAAGCGCGCTCGTCGCCGCCGCCTCCATGGTGGCCATCGGCCTGCAGGCCGGCGTGGCCGGAGCAGCACCGGCCGACCAGAGCATCGCCACGCACCCGGGCCAACTGCCGGCGCAGGTGAGCGCCAAGGCGTACAAGGCGCTGATGAGCCACGCCGAGTCCCGCGCAGACCACACGGCCGACGCCCTGCACCTGCCGGGTGCGGTCGAGTTGCAGGTCAAGAGCGTCGTCAAGGACAAGGACGGCTCCACCCACACGCACTACACCAAGACCTACGACGGGCTGCCCGTCCTCGGCGGCGACCTGATCGTCCACCGGGCGAAGTCCGGCGACCTCAAGCGGGTCACCGCAGCCAACCCCCAGCACGCGCTGAAGGTGGACACGGCGCCCAAGACGCTGAAGTCGACCAGGCCCGACACTCCGAAGGCCGAGGGCAGCAAGGCCCCGCGCAAGGTGGTCTGGGCCGGTGACGGCAAGCCGGTGCTGGCGTGGGAGACCGTGGTCGGCGGCACGCAGAAGGACGGCACGCCCAACCGGATGCACGTCATCACCGACGCGGTCACCGGCAAGAAGATCACCCAGTGGCAGGGCGTGCAGACCGGTACCGGGCACAGCATGTACTCCGGCACCGTGAGCGTGAACAGCGTGAACTCCGGCGGCTCCTACGCGCTGGTGGACAACCCGCGCGGCGGCCACGCCACGTACAACCTGGGCGGCGGCACCTCCGGCCGCGGCACCCTCTTCCGCGACGCCGACGACAACTGGGGCGACGGCACGGCCTACAACGACCAGACCGCGGCCGTCGACGCGGCCTACGGCGCGGCGGAGACCTGGGACTTCTACAAGGACGTCTTCGGCCGCTCCGGCATCCGCGGCGACGGCGTGGGCGCGTACTCGCGGGTCCACTACAGCAGCGGGTACGTCAACGCCTTCTGGCAGGACGCCTGTTTCTGCATGACCTACGGCGACGGGCAGGGCAACGCCCACCCGCTGACCGCGCTGGACGTGGCCGGGCACGAGATGACGCACGGCGTCACCTCCAACACGGCCGGCCTGCGCTACCAGGGCGAGTCCGGCGGTCTGAACGAGGCCACCTCCGACATCATGGCGACCGCGATGGAGTTCTGGTCCAACAACTCGGCCGACCCGGGGGACTACTACATCGGCGAGAAGATCAACATCCGGGGCAACGGCACGCCGCTGCGCTACATGGACCGGCCCTCCCGGGACGGCGGCTCGCTCGACCACTGGTCCTCCCGGGCCGGCAGCGTCGACGTCCACTACTCCTCCGGCATCGCCAACCACTTCTTCTACCTGCTGTCCGAGGGCAGCGGCCGGAAGACGATCAACGGCGTCACCTACGACTCGCCGACCTACGACGGCAAGTCCGTGACCGGCATCGGCCGGCAGAAGGCCGTCGCCATCTGGTACAAGGCGCTCACCGAGGAGATGACGCCGAACACCGACTACGCCGACGCCCGCCGCGCCACCCTGGCGGCCGCCGCCGGCCTGTACGGGCAGGGCAGCACCGAGTACACCACGGTGGCCAACGCCTGGGCCGCCGTGAACGTCGGCAGCCGGGTGAGCGACCCCGGGGACCCGGGTGACCCCGGCGACCCGGGTGACCCGAGCGGCACCTGGGCCGTGGGCACCGTCTACCACGTGGGCGACGTGGTGACCTACGACGGCGTCACCTACCGCTGCCTGCAGGACCACACGGCCCTGCAGGGCTGGACGCCGCCGAATGTCCCGGCGCTCTGGCAGCGCGTCTGAGCCACCGGCACACCTCCCCGTGCCACACCGCGGTCCTCCCGGCGGCACCCCCGCCGGGAGGACCTCGGCTTGTTCGGGCATTGTCGCCCTCACCTGGCATGACTATTGTCGGCCGGTGATTGGTCCCGCCAATGACTGGGAGGCGAGCATGGGTACTCCTGTCGTGCGTCAGACGGTTCCCGACGGATCGGCTCCCCCGCTGGTGGGACGCAACGCGCTGGTCGAGTCGCTGGACGCGTGCGTCGCCGGGAACGGCAGCGCCGTGCTGACCGGCCCCAGCGGCATCGGGAAGACCGCCCTGCTGGAGACCGTCAGCGCCCGTGCCGCCGCGCGGGGCGAACTGGTGCTGCGGGTGGCCGGATCGGAGACCGAACGCTGGATCCCGTACGGCGTCGCGGGCGAGTTCGTCGACCAGATACCGGCACAGCGGCTGGACGAACTGCCCGAACAGCGGCGCCTCGTCCTGGCCGGCGAGCCGCCGACGAGCCGGCGGCCGGCCGACGAGGAAGCACGCGCCGCGTGGTGTCGTGCGTGGCGGGACCTGCTCGCCCGCTGCGCCGAACACACCCCGGTCCTGCTGCTCGTCGACGACGCCCAGTGGCTGGACACCGACACGGTGGACGTCGTCCGCTCCGCCGTACGCCGGCTCAGATCCCGCGGGGTGCGCGCCGTGATCGCCGGCTGCTGGCCGGACGGACTGGCCTGCGAAGACGGCGGCAACGCCCCGTGGTCCCCGGTCCCCGACGCGCAGCAGTTCCCCGTACCCCCGCTCGCACAGACGGAACTGGCGGAGCTCTTCGAGAGCTACGGCCTGCCCGTCCGTGTGGTGAACAAGCTGCACGCCGACTCCGGCGGCAACCCGTTCCTCGCCCTCGCCCTCGGCGGCGCGTTCACCGAACGCCTGCCGCACCACTGGCGGCCGGCCCCGCTGCCGCAGCGGGTACAGGCCGTCATCACCGAACGCCTCGCCCGGCTCTCCCCGCAGGTGCGGGAGACGCTGCTGACGGCCGCCCTGGCCAGCCGACCCACCACCGACCTGCTGCGCCGCGCGGGCCGTGCCGAGGCCGCGCGGGACGTGGGGCAGGCAGCCGCCGCGGGACTGCTGATCACCGAGGGCGGCGGCATCCGCTTCACCCCGCCGGCCGTCGGCACCGTGCTGGCCGAACACGCCGACGCGGCGCACCGCGCCGCCGTGCACACCGCGCTGGTCGCGGTCGTCCCGGACGCCGCAGGACGGGCGCGGCACCGGGCCCTGGCCGTCTCGGGACCGGACGTCGAACTCGCCCACTCGCTGGTCACCGCCGCCGAGGCCGCGGCCCGGCAGGGCTCCTACCGGATGGCCGCCGAGCTGTACCTGCTGGCCGCCGACCGCTCGCCGTCCGAACCCGCGGCCGAACGCATGGAGTGGCTCGTGGCCGCCGCCGAGTCCGGGGCGGCCTGGGGGATGCCCGACCTGGTGCACCGGGCCGCCGACGCGGTGCTCGCGGGCGATGCGACGAAGGCCCAACGGGTGCGGGTGCGACTGGCGTTGCTGGACCTGTCCGGGCAGGGCATCGGCGAGATGGACGACCTCTTCGCCGCCGCCCTCGTGGACGCCGACGGCGACCCGGCCCTGCTCGGCCCGCTCCGGCTGCGGATGGCCGGTGCCGCCGCCGTCAACGGTGAGCCCGAGCGGGGCGACCTCGAGGCGGGACGGGCGATCGAGCATGCCCGGGCCATCGGGGACACCGCGCTGGAGGGCAAGGCCCTGGTGCAGAAGACCAACACCGCGGTGCTCAGAGGGGACACCGGCTACCGGCGGTACCTCGACCGCGCGCTGCGGCTTCCGGAGCCGCCGCTGGACGGCCAGATACACGCCACGCCGCGCTTCCTGGAGGCCACGTGCGCGGTCTACGAGGACCGGCTCGACGCCGCCCGTGACGACCTGCTGCGCATGCTCGCGCTCGTCGAGCGCGGCTCCGGCGAGGAGGTCGTGCACGTGCTGCGCAAACTCGCCGAGGCGTGCGCGCGGCTGGGCCGCTGCCAGGACGCCCTGCACTTCGCCGACCGCGCCATCCGCGTCACCGAGGAGGCGTCGCTCAGCCCGGGGCCGGCCTGGACCGCCGGCGCCATCGCGGAACTGGCCGGCGGCAGCCTCAGCCGCGCCGTCGGATACGCCGAGCGGGGAGCCCAGGCGTCCGCGCAGGAGGGCGACATGGTCTTCCACGCCGTGCTGCTGCACGTGCTGGGGGTGGCCCGGATCCGGTCGGGGGACGTGCGCGGCGGCGTCCAGGCGATGCTGCGCATCGACGAGTTGGGGGAGAGCTGCCGGTACCGGTCGCCGCTGGTGCTGCGCCGGCACGGGGACCTCGCGGCCGCCTGGGCGGCGCTCGGAGAGCCGGAGCGGGCACGAGAGGTGATCGGCGCGGTCCGGCCCCGGCTCACGGACACCGGGCACGGCGGCGGCGTGACCGCCCAGCTCGACCGGGCGGAGGCCGCAGCCTGCGCCGCGGAGGGCCGGCCGGACGAGGCGCTGGCGCTGCTGTGTGCGGCGGCGGACCGGTTCGGCGCGCTGGGCCAGCCGCTGGAGGTCGGGCACTGCCTGCTGGAACAGGCGCGCGTCGAACGCCGGCGCCGGCGGTTCGCCCGCGCCCACGCGGTGACGGCCGAGGCGCTGGAGATCTTCACCCGCTGCGGGGCCCGTCCCTGGGCCGAACAGGCCCGGCACAGCCTGTCGCAGCTGGAGACCGGAGCGGCCGATGGGCGGGCGCCCGCCGCAGCGGGTGCGGCCGCGAACGAGGCCGTGCGGCTCACCGAGAACGAGGAGCGCATCGCGGTGCTGGTCACCGAGGGAGCCACCAACCAGCAGGTCGCCGACCGGCTGTTCATGAGCGTGAAGACCATCGAGGCGGCGCTCACCCGGGTCTACCGCAAACTGGGCATCCGCTCCCGCGCACAGCTCGGCGCCCGGCTGCGCAACGTGCTGAACGGGCCGGAGGGCGCGCAGGGTTAGGGGAATCCCTTGCGGCCCCTTCCCCGCCCCCTACGGATGAGCTCACTTGACCCCTTCTTTGGTGACATGAACACGGGAACGTGACAACGTGCGGCCGTCGTTTGGACACCCCCACGCGGCCGCACACCCCACAGCGGCCGTAGTACCGAAGGAGTCGCAGTGAGTTTCACCGCTCCCAGACGCCACCGTGGCGCCATGGCCGGCGCGCTCGTGGCCGCCGCGTCCATGGTGGCGCTCGGCATGCAGGCCCCACTGGCCGGCGCCGCGCCCACGGACCACGAGTCCAAGGCCGACCCCGGCCAACTGCCCGCCAAGGTGAGTGCCAAGGCGTACAAGGCGCTGATGAAGAGCGCCAAGGCACACACCGACGAGACGGCCGACAGCCTGCACCTGCCGGGCAAGGTCAAGCTCAAGGTGACGAGCGTCGTCAAGGACAAGGACGGCACGACCCACACGCACTACGAGCGCACCTACGACGGCATGCCGGTGCTCGGCGGCGACATGATCGTCCAGCGGGCGCCCAAGGGGCAGCTCAAGAGCGTCAAGAAGGCCAACACCCATGCGCTCAAGAAGGTCGACACCTCCCCCAAGACGCTGAAGTCGACCAAGCCGGCCACCCCGAAGGCGGAGGGCAGCAAGGCCCCGCGCAAGGTGATCTGGGCCGGTGACGGCAAGCCCGTCCTCGCCTGGGAGACCGTGGTCGGCGGCACCCAGAAGGACGGCACCCCCAGCCGGATGCACGTGATCACCGACGCCACGTCGGGCAAGAAGATCACCGAGTGGCAGGGCATCGAGACCGGCAGCGGCGAGAGCATGTACTCCGGCACCGTCGACCTCAACAGCGAGTACAGCAGCGGCTCCTACGCGCTGGTGGACAACCCGCGCGGCGGCCACGCCACCTACGACCTGAACGGCGGCACCTCCGGCAAGGGCACGCTCTTCCGCGACGCCGACGACCACTGGGGCAACGGCAGCGCCTCCAGCGACCAGACCGCGGCCGTCGACGCCGCGTACGGCGCGGCGGAGACCTGGGACTTCTACAAGAACGTCTTCGGCCGCTCCGGCATCCGCGGCGACGGCGTGGGTGCCTACTCCCGCGTGCACTACAGCAGCGGGTACGTCAACGCGTTCTGGTCGGACTCCTGCTTCTGCATGACCTACGGCGACGGCCAGGGCAACAGCCACCCGCTGACCGCGCTGGACGTGGCCGGCCACGAGATGACGCACGGCGTCACCTCCAACACCGCCGGACTGATCTACAGCGGCGAGTCCGGCGGCCTGAACGAGGCCACCTCCGACATCATGGCCACCGCCATCGAGTTCTGGTCCAACAACTCG
>DASSBO010000085.1:0-6364 GCA_035698655.1 Streptomyces sp. | reverse complement strand
AGGCCGCCGCTGCCCGACCCGCTTCCCGTCCCCGCCGAGCCGGGACATGCCCGCCCCTTCCCGCCGGACGACGCCCCCGAACAGTCCGCACCGCGCGGTGCCCGCCGCCCGCAGCGCCGCGCGGCCCGCAGGCCGGCAGGCCCGACCGACCCCGACAGCCTCGACTTCCTGGTCACGGACGCCGCAGCCCGCGCCCACGCCCACCTCACCGGCGCCGGGCCCGAGCCGCTCACCGGCCTGCCGGCCCGGCAGGACGCCGGCCGGCTCGCGGCCACCCACCCCCACCTCGCCGGGCGCGGCACCTTCTCCGCGCAGTTCGCCCGCCTGGCCGAGGGCACCGGCACCACCGTCACCGGCCTGGCCTGCGCGGCCGCCGCCTGGCGGCACGGCGGGCCTGCGGGCCTCGACGCCCTGGAGTCGGCCTGGGACCCGCCGGCCGGCGACTTCGACCGGGCCCGCAGTCTCCGGAGCGCCGGCGGCTTCCCCCGCACCACGATCGACCGCAACCGGCTGACCGCGGGCGCCGTCCAGCTGCGCTACGGCCGCGACGGGCGGTGGTACCCCTACCGGGCCGACCCGCGGCGCGGCGACTTCTGGCCGACGGGTGCCCCCGATCCGGACCCGGTCCGCGCCCTGCACACGGCGCTGCACGGCTGACAGCTCCGGCCGCCCACAGATGTCATTCTCCGACATCATCACATGATCGATGTCGGAAAACGTCTCCAGACCTCTTGTTCATGACGCATTGCGTCGCGCATGATGCCTGCATGGACCCGACCACCGTCGACGACCTGGACCGGGCGATCATCGCCGCCCTCCAGCTCAACGGCCGCGCGCCGTGGCACGAGATCGCAGCCCACGTGCAGGCCGAACCGCGCACCGTGATGCGGCGCGCCGCCCGCCTGGAGGAGGCGGGGCTGCTGCGCGTCATCGGCGTCGTCGATGTGCTGCGCTGCGGCCTCGGCATCCCGGCGCTGGTGCGCTACACCTGCCGGCCCGGTGCCGCTGAAGAGGTCGCGCACCAGCTCGCCGCCAAGCCGCAGAATCGTTTCGTCACGGTGGTGGCGGGCCTCGCCGACTGCGTCGCCGAAACCGTCGTCTCCGACTTCCGGGAACTAGGCCGGTCCCTGGCCCCCGACCCGGACACCACCCAGGTCCTGGAGACCGAGTCGCTGCCCGTGATGCACACCTTCACCTCCGCCCACGACTGGAACCCCGGCGTCCTCCCGCACGAGGCGGCCCGCGAGCTGCGCACCGGCGCCGCCGCGCAGCCCTTCGAGGACCGCTTCTGGGAGCAGACCCCCGAGACCCTCGACGAGACCGACCTGGGCATCGTCCGCGTCCTGGCCGCCTCGGGACGCGCCTCCTACAAGGAGATCGGCCGGCAGACCGGCTGCAGCGAACGCACCGCCGCCCGCCGCGTGGAGTCCCTCGTCGAACGCGGCTGCCTGCGCTTTCGCACCCTGGCCGAGCCGGAGGTCCTCGGCTACGGCGTGGAGTTCATGCTCTGGCTGTCGGTCGACCCCGGACAGCTGGACACCGCCGGCACCGCCCTGGCCACCCACCCGGCGACGAAGTACCTCTCCGCGACCACCGGCCGCTTCAACCTGGTCGGCCAGATCGCGCTGCGTCACCACGGCGAGCTCTACCCGTACACGACGGACGTCGTCGGCGCCCTCCCCGGCGTCCGCGCCTCCGACACCACCCTGCAGACCTGCACCCTCAAGCGCGCCTGGACCCCGACCCCCGCCGCGTCCCGGAGCCCCGCCGGGCCGCCGCCCGCCCACGGCCCGCTGCCTCCCGCATCCGCTCCCCGCGCAGAAAGCGAACACCCATGACCACCGACCGTCTCCAGCCGTGGCAGTGGCCCGAGACGACCTGGCGCGGCCACGTCGAGGCCGTCCGCGCCGGCCGGCCGCTGCGCCCGCACCGCTGGCCCGGCGGCGCCGAGGTCGCCGTCGCGCTCTCCTTCGACTCCGACCACGAGACGATCCCGCTGCGCGAGGGGGAGACCCGGCCCGGCAAGCTCTCCCAGGGCGAGTACGGCTCCCGCGTCGGCGCACCGCGCATCCTGCGGCTCCTCGCCGAACACGACGCGCCCGCCACGTTCTTCATGCCCGCGGTCTCCGCGCTGCTGCATCCGGACGAGGCCCGCGGTTACGCCGAAGCCGGCCACGAGGTCGCCCTGCACGGCTGGATCCACGAGCGCAACATGCTCCTCGAACCCGCCGACGAACGCGATCTCGCGCTGCGCGCCGCCGACACCCTCGAACACCTCACCGGCACCCGGCCCGTCGGACTGCGCACCCCCTCCTGGGACTTCTCCGACCACACCCTGGCCATCTCCCGCGAACTGGGCCTGCGCTACGACTCCTCCCTCATGGCAGACGACGAGCCGTACGAGATCCTCGCCCACGGCGAGCCGACCGGCATGGTCGAGGTACCCGTCGAGTGGATCCGCGACGACGCGCCCTACTTCATGATGGAACGGCACGCCTCGCTGCGCCCCTACACCCCGCCGCGCAGCGTCGCCGGCATCTGGCGCGACGAGTTCGACCGCGCCCGCGACGAAGGCGGCGTCTTCCAGCTCACGCTGCACCCGCACATCATCGGCCACCGCTCCCGCATGACCGTGCTGCGCGAACTCCTCGACCACATCTGTGCACACCAGGTCTGGTACGCCACGCACGCCGAACTGGCCGAGTACGTCCTGCAGACCGCCCCCGCCCCGAACGGAGCACCATGAACGCCGAGTCCATCGCCGCAGGCGGCCCGGCGTCCCCGCAGACGCCCGCCGGACCACCGTCCCCCGACAGCCGCAAGATGTCCGCCTCCCAGCGCAAGGCCGTCGTCGCCGGATCCATCGGCAACACCGTCGAATGGGTCGACTGGGCCGTCTACGCCACCTTCTCCTCCGTCTTCGCCGGGCAGTTCTTCCCCTCGGACAACGACGCGGCCGCCCTGCTGTCCACCCTCGCCGTCTTCGCCGTCGGCTTCCTGATGCGCCCGGTCGGCGGTGCACTGCTGGGCGCCTACAGCGACCGGCACGGCCGCAAGAAGGGCCTGACCCTCACCATCTCCCTGATGGCGGGCGCCTCCCTGCTCATCGCCGTGTGCCCCTCCTACGGCACGATCGGCATCGCCGCGCCCGTCGTCCTGCTGCTGGCCCGACTGCTGCAGGGCTTCAGCGCCGGCGGCGAGTTCGGCTCGTCCTCCGCCTTCCTCATCGAGTCCGCCGCACGCGGCCGGCGCGCCTTCGCCGGCTCCTGGCAGCAGGTCTCCGTCGGCGCCGGTACGCTCATCGCCGCCGCGATGGGCACCGTGCTGACCGGCTCGCTCAGCGAGAGCGCCATGCAGAGCTGGGGCTGGCGCGTCGCGTTCGCCGTCGGCGGCCTCCTCGGCCTGATCGGCCTGTGGCTGCGGATGAGCGTCGAGGAGACCGAGGCCTTCGCCCGCCTCGACCCGGGCGAGCGGAAGAAGTCCAACCCGCTGCGCGCCATGTTCGTGCAGCACCCGCGCGCCGCCCTGCGGGTCGTGGGCATCACCGTGGCCGGCACCCTCGTGTACTACGTGTGGATCAGCTACATGCCGTCCTACGCCCACGTCACGACCGGCATCCCGCTCAGCCGCGCGCTGCTGGCCAACACCATCTCCCTGGTGGTCTTCCTCGTCCTGCTGCCCTTCGGCGGCCTGCTGTCGGACAAGCTGGGCCGCAAGCCGACCATGCTCGCCTTCGCCGGCGGGTTCGTCGTCCTGGCCTGGCCGCTGCTGCACGGCCTGACCGCGAACTTCTGGTCCCTGCTGGGCATCGAGCTCGTCGGCATGATCCTCATCGTCGGCTACTCCGCCAACTGCGCCGTCGTCATGGCCGAACAGTTCCCCGCCGAGGTCCGCACCACCGGCATCGGCCTGCCCTACGCGCTCGCAGTGGCGATCTTCGGCGGCACCGCCCCCTACGTGACGACCTGGATGAGCTCGAACGGCTACCGCGACATGGTGTGGCTCTACGTCGCGGCCGCCGCGCTCATCGGCGTACTCGTCTACGCGACCATGCCCGAGACCAAGCACAAGGAGCACATATGACCGGCGCGAACGGCGCGACGGGCGTGCCCCGGCACGCCCTGGTCACCGGCGCGGCGAGCGGCATCGGAAAGGCCGTCGCCCGCACCTTCGCCGCCGCCGGCGCCCACGTCACCGCCGTCGACCGGCGCGGTGACGCGCTCGAGACGGCCGTGCAGGAACTGCGCGCCGCACACGGACCCCACGTCACCGCCCTCACCGCCGACCTGGCCGACGCGGACACGGCCGGCTCGCTGATCTCCCGGGCCGCGACCACACCCGACGTGCTGGTCAACGCCGCCGGCCTGTACCCGGCGCTGCCGCTGCTGGAGATGACGCCGCAGACCTGGGACCGCACGATGGACGTCAACGTGCGCGCGGCGATGCTCACCACCGTCGGCTTCGCCCGGGCCCGCATCACCGAGGGCCGGCGCGGCTCGGTCGTCAACATCAGCTCCGGCGCCGCCACCCGGGCCCGCCCCGGCGCCGCCCACTACTGCACCTCCAAGGCGGCGCTGGAGATGCTGACGAAGTCCTGCGCCGTCGAGCTGGGCGCGCACGGCATCCGCGTCAACGCCGTCAGCCCCGGCTTCGTACCGGTCGACTCAGCGGCCAACCCCGTCACCGACGAGTACGCGGACGCCGTCTCCGGCAACCCCCTCGGCCGCCGCGGCCGTCCCGAGGACATCGCCCGCGCCGTGTACTGGCTCGCCGGCGACGACGCCGACTGGGTCAGCGGCGCCGTCCTGCGCGTCGACGGCGGCGCCACCGCCGGCACCACCGCGCTGCCGCTGCACTGGTCCGGCCTCACCGACGGACAGACCGGCGAGACCACCGACGAAGACCCGCTCACCCGCGTCACCGAGGAGCCCCACGCGTGATCCCCCACCAGAACGGCCGCCGGCCCGCCCCGGAACCCGGCCCGCGCGCCTACACCGTGGTCGGCGGCGGTGCCATCGGCGGCACCCTCGCCTTTCACCTCGCCCGCGCCGGCCACCCGGTGCACATCGTCGACGCCGACCCCGACCACGTCGCGGCGCTGAACACCGACGGCCTGACGGTCGTCGGCCCCGACGGCGAGCACACCGTCCCGGTTCGCGCGGCCACCCCCGACCACGCCACCGGGCCGTTCCGCCGCGTCCTGCTGTGCGTGAAGGCCCAGGCGACCGAGAGCGCCGCCCGCAGCATCGCCCCGCGCCTGGCCCCCGACGGCTTCGTCGTCTCCGTCCAGAACGGCCTCAACGAGGCCCGCATCGCCGAGATCGTCGGTGAAGACCGCACGGTCGGCGCGTTCGTGAACCTCTTCGCCGACGTCCTGGGGCCCGGCCGCGTCCAGGACGGCGGCGCCGGCGCGCTCGTCGTGGGGGAGACGGACGGCACCTCCTCCGTGCGCGTCGCGGAGGTCGTCGCCGACCTGCAGGCCTGGGGACCCGCACAGGCGACCGGCAACCTGCCCGGCTACCTGTGGTCCAAGCTGGGCTTCGGCGCCATGCTCACCACCACCGCGCTGGCCGACGCCCCGATGGCCCGGCTCCTGGACGCCCACCGCCCGTTGATGCACGCCGTCGCCGCCGAGGTGTTCGCCGTCGCGACGGCACTGGGCGTCACTCTCGAACCGTTCGACGCCTTCACCCCGCACGCCTACCTCCCCGGCGGTGACACCCTCGTCCGCGAGGCGGCCACCGACCGGCTCACCCACTGGCTGTCCGGCCAGGCCAAGGACCGCAGCGGCATCTGGCGCGACATCGCCGTCCGCAAACGGCCCACCGAAGTCCCGCACCACTACTGCCCGGTCATCGAACTGGCCGACGCCCGCGAGGTTCCGGTGCCGCTGCTGCGCGCGGTGCTCGACCGGCTCGCCCGCGTCGAGGACGGCAGCGCGCCCATGACCGAGGCACACCTGACCGAACTCGGTTCGCTCGCCGCCGGCACCGGAGCCGCCCGATGAGCGACCATCGGCCTGACCTTCGTGCCCTGCGCGCCTGGATCGACGACCGGCAGGGCGCGATGCTCGACGACCTGGGCACGTACGTGCGCCTGGAGAGCCCCAGCGACGACAAGCCGTCCCTGGACCGCACCCTGACCTGGCTGCGTGCCTGGCTCGACGACCGCCTGGGCACGCCGGACGCCGAACGGCACGTGCCGGGCGGCCCGCACGGCGACATCGTGGTGCGCGACCACGCCGGCACGGGCGACGCCGCCGCACCGGACACCCCGCCGGTGCTGCTTCTGTGCCACTACGACACGGTGTGGCCGCTGGGCACGCTCGACGAACTTCCCTTCGCCGTCACGGAGGAGAAGGTGA
>DASSBO010000084.1:0-3973 GCA_035698655.1 Streptomyces sp. | reverse complement strand
TTGGTGTCGTAGCCGGGCGTGAAGTCCTCGAAGGTGATGCCGCAGAAGAGCGGGTTGTCGTACCGGGTGCGCTCCAGGTCGGCCAGCCAGTCGGGCCAGACCATGCGCAGCACGACGGCCTCCAGGTTGCGGTCCGGATTGCCGTTCTGCGTGTACATCGGGAAGACGACCAGGTGCTGCAGGCCGTCGGCGCGGTCCCGGGCGGGCTGGAAGACGAGCAGCGAGTCGAGGAAGTCCGGCACGCCGAAGTCGCCGTCCGCCCAGCGCCGCAGGTCGCCGCAGAGCGCCTCGAGGTAGGCCGCGTCGTGCGGCAGCAGCGGAGCCAACTCCCGTACTGCGTCGATCACCGTGCCGAGCTCGGCGCGCACGGCCGCGGGCGTCGGCGCGCCCTCGGCCTCGAAGTCGATCGAGCCGTCCTTGGACTGGGCCGGCCGTATCGCCTCGACGGCCTGCTTGAGCCGCGGCCACGCGGGGTGGTCCACCACCCGCTCCGAAGTCGAAACGCCGCTGTCGGCCGCCGCCGGCGAAAGAATTTCCGTCATGACCACACCTCCACAGGATAAACGCGCGTAGCAGCACGGTAACCGGACGAGGTGCTTTCCTCAAGTGGCGATCACGTAAATCTTTCGGCAACAAGGCCTTGGAACCGCCGTTTTTCCTGCGTGGTCGGCTTGCGGGACCGCCGTGGATAGCCTGGCGCCTTCGAGACTCCGGGTGCCCCCGGCACACCGGCCGCACCACAAGCTGAAGAGGCGGACCGTGGCACTGCTGACCGTCGGACACCGTGGACTGATGGGTGTCGAGCCCGAGAACACCCTGCGCTCGTTCAAGCGGGCCGAGGCCGAGAACGTCGATGTCGTCGAACTGGACCTGCACCTGAGCAGCGACGGCGCGCTGGTGGTGATGCACGACGCCGAGGTGGACCGCACCACCGACGGCACCGGTGCGATCGCCGGCTTCACTCTCGAGCAGCTGCGCGCGCTGGACGCGGGCCGGGGCGAGCGGGTGCCGGTCTTCGAGGAGGTCGTGGACGCCGTCGGCTCCCCGGTCCAGGCCGAGATCAAGGACACCGCGGCGGCCCGTGTGCTGTGCCGGGTGATCGAGGAGCGCAAGCTGCACGACCGGGTGACCGTCATCTCCTTCCACGACGACGCCCTGCGCGAGACCCGCGAGCAGTTGCCGGACACGCCGCTCGTCCTGGTCGCGGGCCGCTCCACCCCGACCGTCCCCGAGCGTGCCCGGGAACTGGGCGCACGGATGGTCTCCTGCGAACTGCAGTGGCTGGAGGAGGACACGGTGCGGCGGTGCCACGACGAGGGGATCGAGGTGATCAGCTGGACGGTGAACACCGACGAGGATCTGCGGCGGGTACGGGAGCTCGGCCTGGACGGCGTGGTCACCGACATGCCGTCGGTGGTGCGGGCGGTCAGCTGAGCGGCTTGACCAGCAGCTCGAAGGCCAGGTCCGTGCGCTGCGGGATGCCGAAGCGCTCGTCGCCGTACGGGAAGGGGCTGGTCTTCCCGGTGCGGGCGTAGCCGCGGCGCACGTACCAGGCGATCAGGTCCTCGCGCTGGATGATGACCGTCATGTGCATCGCCCCCGCGCCCCACTCGGCCCGCACCAGGCGCTCGGCCTCGTCGATCACCCGCTTGCCCAGGCCGGCGCCCTGCAGGTCGGGGCGTACGGCGAACATCCCGAGGTAGGCGTGCCCGTCGCGCCGCTCGAGCTGGCAGCAGGCCACGATGCGGCCGTCGTGCTCCGCGGTGAGCAGCATGCTGTCCGGGTCCTTGACGACGGCGCCCACGCCCTCGGGGTCGGTGCGCTGTCCCTGCAGCAGGTCCGCCTCGGTCGTCCACCCGGCGCGGCTCGCCTCACCCCGGTAGGCGGACTCGATGAGCGCCACGAGCGCCGGGATGTCCTGCGCGTCGGCGGCCCGGAACGTGAGGTCGGCGTGGTCCATGGCCACAGAGCCTAGCCCGGCCCGGCGCGGGGCTATCGTCCGGCTCATGGATGTTCTGAGCAGCCGCGTCCTGCTGCGGCCCACCGACCCGGAACGGTCCCGCGAGTTCTACGGACGGACGCTGGGACTGGCGGTCTACCGGGAGTTCGGCACCGGCCCCGAGCGCGGCACGGTCTACTTCCTGGGCGGCGGCTTCCTGGAGGTCTCCGGGCGGGCGGCGCCGCCGCCGGCCGAGGGGATGCGGCTGTGGCTGCAGGTCGCGGACGTGGCGGCGGCGCACCGCGAGGTGTCCGGGCGCGGCGCGACGGTGCTTCGCGAGCCGGTGCGCGAGCCGTGGGGGCTGGTCGAGATGTGGGTGTCAGATCCGGACGGCGTCGAGATCTGCGTCGTCGAGGTGCCCTCGGATCATCCGATGCGGTACCGGCCGGGCATCTGACCGGCCCGGAGGCGTGCGCCCGCCGCGCGCCCGTGCGCTCCCGTGTGCCGGGCTCCGGCCGGGCAGAAAGGCTCCAGGGAGGAGCCGGAGGGGAGCGCGCCATGCAGTACGGGGCCGGGGCGGTGAGCTGGCTGCTGGTCGCGCTCTGCTTCGCGAGCGCGCTGTACTGCCTGACCCGGCTGCCGAAGAGCACCGGGTGCCGGCGGCCGGCCGCCGGCACCGAGGCCGTGATGGGCCTTGCCATGGCGGCCATGGCGGTGCCCGGGGCCATGGCGCCGCAGTGGGCCGCGGCCGCCTTCACCGCGGTCTTCGCCGCCATCGCCCTGGTCGCCCTGACGGGTGCGCTGCGCGGTGTCCCGCACGGGCTGCACCACCTGCTCGAAGCCGGCGCGATGGGCTACCTGTCGCTGGGCATGACCGGCGTGTCGACGGTCGGCGGCCTCCCGCTGCTGACGGGGGCACTGCTGCTGTATTTCGCCGCGCACGTGCTGCGCACGGGTGCCGCGCTCGTGACGGCCGCAGCCGGGCCCGCGTCCGGCCCGCCCGCGCGGCCCGCACTCGACCTGTCGGACGCCTGCCGGCTGTCGCTGGCCACCGGGACGTTCGCCATGCTGCTGACCATGTGAGCCCGGCCGGCCGCACAGCAGCCACCGGACGGGTGTACATCGTCACGTATCCGGCGGGTACCCGGCCGCGCATGACGCCTGTGCTCCGCCGTGCCCGTGTCCCTGGACGTGCCCGCCCGACGCTCGCAGCGCTGGCCGGTGCGTTGCTTCTCGTCGGCGCCCTCACCGGCTGCAAGAGCCAGACGTTCGAGAAGCGGGAGGTGCTCCCGATGGTGGAGGTGAGCTACGACGAGGCGATCCGGATGTCACTCGACGAGGTCAAGGACAGCAGCTTCGTCTCCATCGACCTGCACCGGCCCCGGAGCGTCCACCCCGAATGGCACACCGTCGTGGTCGACGAGAAGGACACCAGTTCACTCGTCCGGGTGAGCGCTTCGACCGAGAAGCTGCTGTCGTCCGGGACGCTGCCGGCCGACGAGGCTCCCGACAAGAAGGTGCTCGACCTGACGGACCGGATGCAGATCCTGCCCGAGGAAGCCGCGAAGAAGGTGGTCAAGCCGGACTTCGGCAAGGTCACCTCGATCCACCCGGACACGGCCGAGGAGCGCCCCGTCTGGACCGTCGTCGTCGCCACGATCCAGCAGAACCACCGGTTCGCCTACGACGTGGACGGCGTGACCGGCGAGGTGCTCGACCGCAGGCCGGTCGGGCCCGGCGACTCCACCCTCCGCAGCCCCGCCCGGCCCTGAAGTCGCGGCCCGGCGGCCGCGGAACGAGAATTGCGTCACTTCTTCGCGCGGCACCGTACCGGCCCGTAGCCGCGCGTACATAGTGTGTCGGCCATGATGGTCCCGCTCGCGCTGCTGGTCCTGGCCGCCTTCTTCGCCGCGGTCGCCCCGCGCGCGCTGACCCGCTCCTCGTGGCCGGACCGCGAACCGGTGCTCGCGCTGTGGGTGTGGCAGTGCCTCGTGGCGGGGGTGCTGATGTGCTGCGGGCTGGCCATGGCGCTGT
>DASSBO010000083.1:0-2517 GCA_035698655.1 Streptomyces sp. | reverse complement strand
CGGACCCCTTCCCCTCATACCCCTCAGCCAGCTAGCCAGCAGGCCAGTCCCGGCAACCACGGCTACGGCATCCCCGACACCGCCCGCCTCCTCGTCGACAACCTCACCGCAGCAGGCGTCGTCGTCCGCTGGCCCTTCAAGGGCAACGGCTGGTTCCCCGTCCTCTCGCTGATCAACAAGTCCGGTGTCCCCGCGATGGTCGACCACGCCGTCAAAGCCGCCGCCCGCGCAGACGTCCAGTCCGCCAGCTACTTCATGCGCGGCTGGTCCGAACTTCCGCCCCTCCCGCCGCAGAACACCCCCCGCGAGGAGCCGGCCAAGCCCGACTACTGCGGCGACCCCGACTGCGATCCCGAGACCCGCACCCGCGAACGCGAACACCCCAACGGACTCCGCACGAACTACCCGTGCCCCCACTGCCACCCCAACACCGAGAAGGACACCGCAGCATGACCGACCTCAACCAGACCCAGCCGCCCCACGACTCCGACGCCGAACGCGCCGTCCTCGGCGCCACCCTCTTCGACAACACCCTCATCGACGGCATCGCCGCCACCGTCCAGCCCGCCGACATGTGGCAGCCCGCCCACCAGACCATCTACGGCGCCATCCTCCACATGCACGGCGACACCGCGGCGCCCACCATCGACCCCATCACCCTCGCCGCGCAGCTCCGCACCGACGGCGACCTCGAACGGTGCGGCGGCGCCAGCTACCTCCACGAACTCGCCCAAGCCGTCCCCACCGTCGGCCACGCCCCCCGCTACGCGGAGATCATCGCCGAGCAGGCCCGGCTCCGCGCCGTCCTCGCCGCCGCCCAGCGCGCCGCGACCGCCGTACACCGCCGCGAGTTCACCGCCGACCAGATCCTCGACCACACCCTCGGAGACCTCCAGGCCGCCACCCCCGGCACCGCCGACGCCACCCGCCTCGACGTTGCCAGCCGCTGGACCCCGTTTCTCCTCGAACTCGAGGCCGGCCGCGACCCGCGCGCCCTCGACACGCCGTGGCCCGACCTCAACGAGGTCGTCGAACTCAAGCCCGGCCAGCTCGTCACCGTCGGCGCCGCAACCGGCGGCGGCAAGTCCCTGTTCGGCATGAACCTCGCCGCGCACGTCGCCCTCACCCGCGGCAAGCCGGTGCTCGTCGCGTCCCTCGAGATGGGCGGCTCCGAGCTGATGGCCCGACTCACCGCCGCTGAAGCATCCGTCGGCCTGAACAAGCTCATCCACCGGCAGCTCGACGACCACGACTGGGCGAAGATCATCAAAGCCGGTGACCGGCTGCAGAACGCCGACAAGTTCGTCCTCGACGACAGCGCGAACCTCACCGTCTCCAAGATCCGCTCCCGCATGCGGTGGATGGCCGCCCAAGGCAACCCCCCGGCCCTCGTCGTCGCCGACTACCTGCAGCTCCTCACCCCCGAAGGCGTCAAGGCCACCCACAACCGGGCACAGGAAGTCGCCGAACTCTCCCGCGGCCTCAAGCTCCTCGCGATGGAGTTCGAGATCCCCGTCATCGCGCTCGCCCAGTTCAACCGCAACCACGTCGGCCGCCGCCCCGTCGTCACCGACTTCAAGGACTCCTCCGCGATCGAGCAGGACTCGAACGTCATCGTCCTCATGCACCGGCCCCTCGCCGAAGACGGATCCGACACCGGCCCCCGCGCCGGCGAGATCGACCTCATCGTCGCGAAGAACCGCAACGGCGCCGCCGGCCGCATCGTCCCGCTGATCTTCCAGGGCCACTACGCCCGGCTCCGCTCCATGGGGAGGGCCTGATGACGGACTCCTGCCCCAGCTGCTGCCACCGCGGCAACACCCCCACCGCGACCCGCCGGCGCGGCGACGCGATCGTCCACGGCTACCGCTGCCCGTCGTGCGGCCACCAGTGGGCCACCACACGGCACCTGGCCGCCTACTCCGAACTCCACGCCCGCCGCATACCGCGGCAGACCCGGAGGGCCGCCTGATGACCCCCTACGACCGGCTCCTCCTCGAGGAGTTCCCCGACGGCACCTTCGGCGGCAACCGTCCCCCACGCGACCCCCTCGCCACACACCCCGTCATCGCCAAGCTGCGCCGCCTCGAACTCGCCCAAGCACTCGGCCTTGACCACGACGACACCGAAACCCACCTCACCGCCGTCCCCGACCAACCCCAGCCCGCCCAACCCAAGGAGCACGCCGCATGACCACCACCGCCCCGCACATCACCCGCACCACCGGCTACGGCGGCACCGCCGACGCGGACTGCCGCCTGTGCGGCGCCCACGCATCCAGCCACAGCCTGTGGGCCACCCAGGACACCGACGCCTGGGCGCAGGCCCACGCCGCCGACTGCACCCCCGCCACGATCCGCGTGAAGGCCGCGCACATGCGCTACGCCGCCGGCCTCATCGACGACATGGCCGACGCAGGCGACCCCGCCCTCTGGGACGAAGGCGACGGCAAAACCATCGCCGACCACATCACCAACCGGCTCTACGCCGAAGCGATCGACCTCGAACACAACGCCG
>DASSBO010000082.1:0-6017 GCA_035698655.1 Streptomyces sp. | reverse complement strand
AGGACAGCGCAGGCGCGCAGCGACTCGGCGGCGGTGTAGAGGATCGTCGCCAGCCGGGCGCGGGCCGCCTCCGAGTCGTCCTTGGCGACCTTCCACGGCTCCTGCTCCGTGAGGTAGCCGTTGACCTGCTTGACGAAGTCGAAGACGGCCGCGATGCCGCCGGCGAAGTCCAGCTCCTCGCCGATCCGCCGGTCCGCCTCGGCGGCGGTGCGGGCCATGGCGTCCGCCAACGGCTGCTCGGCCGCGCCGTGCGCGGTCGCCTCCGGCAGCGTGCCGCCGAAGTACTTGCCGACCATCGCCGCCACGCGCGAGGCGAGGTTGCCGAAGTCGTTGGCCAGCTCACTGGTGTACCGGGCGGAGAAGTCCTCCCAGGAGAACGAGCCGTCCTGCCCGAAGGCGATGGCCCGCAGGAAGTACCAGCGGAAGGCGTCGACGCCGAAGTGGTCGGTGAGCTGCTGCGGGGAGATGCCGGTCAGGTTCGACTTGGACATCTTCTCGCCGCCGACCATCAGCCAGCCGTTCGCGGCGATCCTGCCCGGCAGCGGCAGCCCGTTCGCCATCAGCATCGCGGGCCAGATCACCGCGTGGAAGCGCAGGATGTCCTTGCCGACCAGGTGCACGTTCGCGGGGAAGGTCTCGTCGAACTTCGCCTGGTCGGAGCCGTAGCCGACGGCCGTCGCGTAGTTCAGCAGCGCGTCGACCCACACGTAGATGACGTGCTTGTCGTCCCAGGGGACCTTGACGCCCCAGTCGAAGGTGGAGCGGGAGATCGACAGGTCCTCCAGGCCCTGCCGCACGAAGTTCACGACCTCGTTGCGGGCGGACTCGGGCTGGATGAAGCCGGGGTTGGCCTCGTAGAACTCCAGCAGCTTCGGGCCGTACTCGGAGAGCTTGAAGAAGTAGTTCTCCTCCTCCAGCATCTCCACCGGCTTCTTGTGCACCGAGCACAGCTTCTGCCCGGCATACTCCCCCTCGCCGTCGATCAGCTGGTCGGGGGACTTGTACTCCTCACAGCCGACGCAGTAGGGGCCCTCGTAGCTGCCCTGGTAGATCTCGCCCTTGTCGTACAGGTCCTGGACGAACTCCCGGACGCGGGCCGTGTGCCGGTCCTCGGTCGTCCGGATGAAGTCGTCGTTGGAGATCTCCAGGTGCTCCCACAGGGGCTTCCAGGACTCCGCGACGAGCTTGTCGGCCCATTCCTGCGGGGTGACCCCGTGCGCGTCCGCGGTGCGCATGATCTTCTGACCGTGCTCGTCCGTGCCGGTGAGGAACCACACCTTCTCGCCGCGCTGGCGGTGCCAGCGGGTGAGCACGTCGCCTGCGAGGGTCGTATAGGCGTGGCCCAGGTGGGGAGCGTCGTTCACGTAGTAGATGGGCGTCGAGACGTAGTACGTCCCCGCCCCCTGCTGCTCTTCTCCAGTGGCCGCCATGCCCGAAATCCTATCGGGCCCGGCGAGCCGTCCCGAACCTGTTTCACGCCGTGGGCGGGCGCCGGTCAGTAACCGTGCGGCGGACCGCCGTACCGGTCGTCGTAGTAGCCGTCGTCGTAGCCGCCGTCCCGGACCCTGGCGTCCCGGCGGTGCGCGTAGGTGAGGATCAGGCCGAGCACGATGCCGCCGGCGCCGCCGCACATCAGGATCGTGCCGACGACGTCCAGGTCCACGGACTGCGGCCGCCACGTGACGGCCCACTTCAGGATCGCGCCGATGATGATCAGGACGAGGCCGCCCATTGCAGTCATGCCAGCCAGGAGACAGCGCGCGGACCGCGGCGGCGAGCGCTGCTGCTGCGGTGGGCGGACAACGTCACCCGTCCGGGTGGCCCGCACGGTGCCGCGAGGGGTCGGTCACATCTGCACGACGGGGGCTTGCTCTTATTACCGACCGGTAGCATCATGGAGCTACTTACCGGTACGAACGAGTTGACACACGGAGCCGTCGCCATGGGCCACTACAAAGCGAATCTGCGCGACATCGAGTTCAACCTCTTCGAGGTGCTCGGGCGTGACACGGTGTACGGCACCGGACCGTTCGCCGAGATGGACGTCGAGACCGCCAAGAGCGTGCTCTCCGAGATAGCCAGGCTGGCCGAGAACGAGCTGGCCGCCTCCTACGAGGACGCCGACCGCAACCCGCCGGTCTTCGACCCCGAGACCAACACCGCGCCCGTCCCGGCGTCCTTCAAGAAGAGCTACCAGGCCTACATGGACGCCGAGTGGTGGCGCCTGGGCATCCCGGAGGAGATCGGCGGCACCACCGCGCCGCGCTCCCTGCTGTGGGGCTTCGCCGAGACCGTCCTGGGCGCGAACCCGGCCGTGTGGATGTACGCCTCCGGCCCCGCCTTCGCCGGCGTCCTGCACGAGGAGGGCACCGAGGAGCAGCACAAGATCGCCCAGCTGATGGCGGACCGGCAGTGGGGCTCCACCATGGTGCTCACCGAGCCCGACGCCGGCTCGGACGTCGGCGCAGGCCGCACCAAGGCCGTCCAGCAGGACGACGGCAGCTGGCACATCGAGGGCGTGAAGCGCTTCATCACCTCCGGTGAGCACGACATGTCCGAGAACATCGTGCACTTCGTCCTCGCCCGCCCCGAGGGCCACGGCCCCGGCACCAAGGGCCTGTCGCTGTTCATCGTGCCGAAGTACGACTTCGACTGGGAGACCGGCGAGCTCGGCGAGCGCAACGGCGCCTACGCCACCAACGTCGAGCACAAGATGGGCCTGCGCGTCTCCAACACCTGCGAGATGACCTTCGGCGCGGGGGGCCCCTCCCAGGCCGGAGGCTCTGGGGGACAGCCCGCGAAGGGCTGGCTGCTGGGCGAGAAGCACGACGGCATCCGCCAGATGTTCAAGATCATCGAGTTCGCGCGGATGATGGTCGGCACGAAGGCCATCGCCACCCTGTCCACCGGCTACCTCAACGCCCTGGAGTACGCCAAGGACCGCGTGCAGGGTGCGGACCTGACCCGGTCGACGGACAAGACGGCCCCGCGCGTCACGATCACGCACCACCCCGACGTGCGCCGCTCGCTGATGACGCAGAAGGCCTACGCCGAGGGCATGCGCTCCCTGGTGCTGTACACCGCGACCGTCCAGGACGAGATCATCGCCAAGGAGGCCGCCGGCGAGGACGCCTCCGCGGCCCACGCGCTGAACGACCTGCTGCTGCCGATCGTGAAGGGCTACGGCTCGGAGAAGTCCTACGAGCAGCTCGCCCAGTCGCTGCAGACCCTCGGCGGCTCCGGCTACCTGCAGGAGTACCCGATCGAGCAGTACATCCGGGACGCCAAGATCGACACCCTCTACGAGGGCACCACGGCGATCCAGGGTCAGGACTTCTTCTTCCGCAAGATCGTCCGCAACCAGGGCCAGGCGCTGACCGCGCTGTCCGAGGAGATCAAGAAGTTCCTCGCCGAGGCCGCCGGCGGTGAGGAGCTGTCCGGAGCCCGCGACCAGCTCGCCTCCGCCGCCGCCGAACTGGAGGGCATGGTCGGCGTCATGCTGACCGATCTGGCCGCCACCGAGAAGGACGTGCAGTCCCTCTACAAGGTCGGCCTCAACACCACCCGGTTCCTGCTGTCGGCCGGCGACGTGGTGGTCGGCTACCTGCTGCTGCGCGGCGCCGGCGTCGCCGCCGAGGCGCTGCCCGGCGCGGCCGCCAAGGACCGTGCCTTCTACCAGGGCAAGATCGCCGCGGCGAAGTTCTTCGCGGCGAACGTGCTGCCGAACGTCGCCGTGCAGCGCGCGCAGGCCGAGAACGTCGACCTGTCGCTGATGGACCTCGACGAGGCCGCCTTCTGAGGCCGCGGTCCCCCATGGGGATGGGCCCCGCTCCGGTGCAGGAGCGGGGCCCATCCCTGTTCCAGGGCGTTCGTATGCTTACGGCCCATGAGCACATCCCGGCGCTTCGACCGCGCGCACACCGACGACCTGGCGGGCTACCTCGCCGCCTCGCCCACCCCCTACCACGCGGTGCGCGGAGCCGCCGACCTGCTGGAGCGGGCCGGCTTCCGCGCCCTGCGCGAGACGGACGCCTGGGACGGCGGGCCCGGCGGCCGTTACGTGCTGCGCGGCGGCGCGCTCATCGCCTGGTACGTGCCCGAGAGCGCCGGCCCGGCCACCCCGTTCCGCGTCGTCGGCGCGCACACCGACTCGCCCAACCTGCGCGTCAAGCCGCTGCCCGACACCGGCAGGCAGGGCTGGCGGCAGGTCGCCGTCGAGATCTACGGCGGCACTCTCCTGAACACCTGGCTCGACCGCGACCTGGGCCTGGCCGGCCGGCTCACGCTGCGCGACGGATCCACCCACCTGGTCAACGTCGACCGTCCGCTGCTGCGCGTCCCGCAGCTCGCCATCCACCTCGACCGGCAGGTCAACGACGGGCTCAAGCTCGACAAGCAGCAGCACATGACGCCGGTGTGGGGTCTGGGCGAGCCGAGCGAGGGAGACCTGATCGCCTTCCTCGCGGAGGAGAGCGGACTGGCCGCGGACGACGTCGCCGGCTGGGACCTGATGGTGCACAGCGTCGAGCCGCCCGCCTACCTCGGCCGCGACCGCGAGCTGCTCGCCGGCCCGCGCATGGACAACCTGCTGTCCGTGCACGCCGGCGCCGCCGCGCTGGCCGCCGTCGCCTCGGGTGACGCCGACCCGGCGTGCATCCCGGTGCTGGCCGCCTTCGACCACGAGGAGAACGGCAGCCAGTCCGACACCGGCGCCGACGGCCCGCTGCTGGGCACGGTGCTGGAGAGGTCCGTGTACGCCCGCGGCGGCTCGGTGGAGGACCGGGCCCGCGCGTACGCCGGCACCGTCTGCCTGTCCTCCGACACCGGCCACGCCGTCCACCCCAACTACGCCGAGCGCCACGAGCCGGACCACCACCCGATGCCGAACGGCGGCCCCATCCTCAAGGTCAACGTCAACCAGCGTTACGCGACGGACGGTTCGGGCCGCGCCGTCTTCGCCGCGGCCTGCGAGCGGGCCGGCGTGCCGTGGCAGAACTTCGTCTCGCACAACGCGATGCCCTGCGGCACCACCATCGGACCGATCACCGCGGCCCGGCACGGCATCACCACGGTCGACATCGGCGTGGCCATCCTCTCGATGCACTCCGCACGCGAACTGTGCGGCGCCGACGACCCGTTCCTGCTGGCGGGCGCCCTCACCGCGTTCCTGGAGGACGAACCGGCGGCGTGATCCCGGCCACTGAGCGGCTGTCAGGACCGCTGTCGCGCATGCCGGTTACGGGCCGGGGTACCCGATTGTGCGTACCTGTCCCGACAACCGGACGGAGGAGTGGTCCATGGGCATCGTCCTGTGCATCGGCATGCTCGCGGTGGGGGCCATCCTCACCTTCGCAGTCGACTGGAACCTCAGCGGCGTCAACCTCGACATCGTCGGGCTGATCCTGATGGCTGTCGGACTGATCGGCCTGTGCGTCTACGTCAGCATCTTCAAGCGGCGCAAGACGCAGCCGCCGAGCCCGGCGGCGCCTGTCGTCGTCGAGGACGAACGCCACCACTTCGGCGGCTGACGCGCCCCGCACCCGCCACGACGGCGCCCGGCCCCCGCGGCCGGGCGCCGTTCGTCATGCCGTCGGGGCGGGCGGGGTGGGCGGGGTGACGAACTCCGGCTGGTCCAGCAGCCGCAGCCAACTGCCGTCCGGCTGACGGCGCACGACCTGGGCCCGCGCCCCGGCGCCATCCTTCGGCGGGGTGGAGGTCAGCGCGATGTCGCCGCTGACGAGGGTGGGCAGCGGCTGCTCCGGGGTGAAGTGCGGCGCGTGCGCGAGGACGTCCGCCCACAGCCGGTGGATCGCCGCGCGGCCGACCGTCGTCCGGCCCGGCGGGTAGGCCATCACGGCCTGCTCCTCGTACAGCGCGGCGACACCCGCCGCGTCGCCCGCGTTGCTGCGCTCGACGAACAGCCGGGTGAGGTCTTCGGGCCGCATGGCCTTCGCGTACTCGGTCATGACGTGCTCCTCGGGTCGGTTCGTGGCCTTTCCTCCATGCTGGGCAGCCCG
>DASSBO010000081.1:0-6199 GCA_035698655.1 Streptomyces sp. | reverse complement strand
CCGGCCCACAGCACCAGGGGCGCGGCGAAGGCGAAGACGCCGACGGCCCACAGAGCCTCCCGCGTGCCCAGCCAGGTCGCGACGAGCCCGGCGGCGACCGCCCCCAGCGGGATCACCCCCCAGGAGACGAAGCGCACGGTCGCCATCACCCGCGCCAGCAGGCCCGGAGGCGTCGCGGTCTGCCGGTGGGTGCGGGTGAGCACGCTGAAGATGACCACGCCGCACCCGAACCCCCCGTAGCCGAGGGCGAAGACCGACAGGCCGGCGCCGGGCCACGCCAGTGGAAGGAGCAGCAGGGCGGCCGGGCACGCGGCGGAGGCGGCCAGCAGCGTCCGTGCGCTGCCGAACCGTGCGGCCAGCCGCGTGGTGAGTGCCGCGCCGACCAGGCTGCCGAGCCCGTCGGTGGCGATGAGCACACCGATCAGCGCGGGTGAGACGTCCAGCGTCCGCACCAGGTACACGGGAACGAGCGCGAGCAGCGCGCCGTTGACGGTGTTCACGAGCGTCGCGCCGATGACGCACGGCCGCATCACCTCGTGGCGGGCGACGAAGCGCAGGCCCGCCCGGATCTGTGCCAGGACGGGGGTGCCGCCGTCTGCGGGCGGCTCGCGCCGGGGCTGGGGGAGCGTGGCGGTCAGCGCGGCGGAGAGCAGGTAGCTGACGACGTCGAAGACCAGTGCCCCGGCCGCCCCGACGGCCTGCACCAGCACGCCGCCCAGGGAAGGGCCGCCCAGGTTCGTCGCCGCGTGGGACCCGGAGGTGAGGCTGTTGCGTGCGGTCAGCTCCTCCTTGCTCACGATGGCCGGCAGGAACGTCGAGGCGCCGACGAAGTAGACGACGCTCGCCATCCCGACGACCAGGGCGACGACCAGCAGGTGAGGCAGCGTCAGAACACCCAGGAATGCGGCGGCCGGCAGGGAGAGCATCGCGGCGGCGCGCACCAGGTCCATGGCCACCTGGGTGCCGCGCAGCGGCAGGTGCTGCACGATCACGCCCGCCGGCAGGCCGATGAGCAGCCAGGCCAGGTACTGGGCGGCGGTCAGCAGGCTCACCTCGAACGTGGAGGCGTGCAGCACGGCGACGGCCAGCAGCGGGAGCGCCACCGTGGTGACCGCGTCGCCGACCGTGCTCACGGTCGAAGCCGTCCAGAAGCGCCAGAAGACGCCCGCCCCCGTCCGTCCGGCCGCCTGTTCGTCCGCTGCCGAGACCGTCTGTGTCATCCCGCCCCCAGTGAGTTTCTTTTGGGAACTCACTATACTGAGGGCATCGTTTCGCACAAGGTGATGACATGCGGCATACGGATCCGGCGGACGCCGAGTGCGCCATCGAGCAGGCGCTCGGCATCGTGGGCGACTGGTGGACGCTGCTCGTCGTGCGCGACGTCGCGGGCGGCATCCACCGCTTCGACGAACTGCAGGAATCGCTCGGCGTCAGCCGGAAGGTGCTCGCCCAGCGGCTGAAGGCACTCGTCGAGCACGGTGTGCTGGACAAACACCTGTACAACCCCCACCCGCCGCGCCACGACTACCGGCTCACGCCCGCCGGCCGCGGGCTGCTGCCGGTGCTGGTGGCCCTGCAGAACTGGGGCGCGCGCTACGTCATGGGAGACGGCGGCCTGACCGCGACCAGCGACGCCGACTCCGCGGAGACCCGCCGGGTGCACGGCCTGGTCGGCACCCGGGTGCCGGAGGTCGTCCTCCGGGACACCGCCGGTGAGCCGGCGGAACCGGTGGCCCGGGAGGGCTGGACCGTCCTGTACTGCTTCCCCGGCGCCTACGCGCCCGGCGCGCGTGCCTTCCCGCCGGACTGGGGGACGATCCCCGGCGCCGCCGGCTGCACCCTGGAGTCCTGCGCCTACCGCGACCGGATGCCGGAGTTCACCAGGCGCGGAGCCACGGTCCACGGCGTGAGCACCCAACGTCCGGACGAACTGGCCGCGTTCACCGACCACCAGCGCATCCCGTTCGGTCTGCTCTCCGACAACGGCCTGCAACTGGCCACCGCCCTCCGGCTTCCCACGTTCCGGGCCGCCGGGACCGACCGGCTCAAGCGGCTCACGCTGCTCGTCGGAGCGGACCGCGTCGTGCGGAGTGTGCTGTATCCCGTGGAGGACCCGACGGGCTCGGTGGAGGACGCGCTCGCACTCATCGACGCGGCGTCGTAGCACGGCCGCCCCACCTCGCTCTTTCGGGGGAAGAGGGCGGCGGCGGAACGGTTCGGCGCCCACACGGCTGGCTACCGTCGTGATCATGGGATCCACGCCTGCGGCCGTCGTCACCGAACTGCGCCTCTCCGCCTTCCGCGCACACCGCTCCCGTGTACTGCCGCTCGGCCCGATGACGCTGCTGACCGGGCCGAGCGGCTGCGGGAAGAGCAGCGCGCTGGACGGGTACGAGTCGCTGGCGCGGCTGGCCGGCGGCGCCGGACTGGCGGAGGTCTTCGGCGAGTTGGGCGGAGGAGCGGCAGGCTGCGTGCCGCAGCGGGCCAAGCCCGACGAACAGGGCCGGCGCGGCTTCCGGCTGGGCTGCACCGTGGACGGCCCGGCAGGCGCGGTGCGCCTGGACCTCGCGGTGCAGGCGGAGCCCGAACTGCGTGTCGCGGGCGAGCGGCTGACGGCGGCCGACGGCCGCACACTGCTCTCCACGGCGCTGCGCGACCCGGCGCGGCCGGCCGTGCAGGCCGAGTGGCTCACCGGCGGCACCCGCACGACCCGCGCCCGCATGCCCGACGACCGGCTGGCCACGGTGCTGCTGCCGCTGCGGATCTCCGGCGCGACCGACGCCCAGCGCGAGGTGCTCACCGCCGCCGAACAGGTCGTCATCGCCCTGCGGTCCGCCTTCGCCTGCGACCCGGACCCCGCCGCGATGCGCGCGCCGGTCGACCTGACCGACGGGCTGCTGCGCCGCGGGTGCGGAAACCTGGCCGCCGTGCTGCGCCGTACCCGCGCCGAGTGCGGGATCCGGCACGGGCTGCTGGTGGACGCGGTGCGCGCCGGCTGCGCAGGGCCGGTGAGCGAACTGCTGGCGGTCGGGTGCGAGGGCGGCCGGGTGCGGGCCGTCCTCGAACGCGGCGACACCGGCCGCCGTACCCCGGTGGAGTGGCTCGGCGACGGCGAACTGCGCTACATGGCCCTGGCACTGGTGCTGATGACCGGGCCCGGCGTGCTGTCCATGGATCCGGTCGAGGGCGTGCTGCCGGCCCGGCAGGCGCTGAGCGTGCTCGCCGACGGCCTCGACCGAGGCCTGGACGCGCGGCAGTCCCGGGCGCTGCTGGACCTGGCGGCCCGCATGTGCGAGCGCGGGCACATCCGGCTGCTCGGCACGGTGCGGGGCGATGCGCCGGTGCCGGAAGGCTGCCTGGTAGACCTGGGGAGTGCCCGAGAAAGCAGAACCCCCGCAGTCTCCTCCCACGCTGCCTGAACTTCAGCGGCGCCTCGCCGACTTCGCCGCCGCGCGCGACTGGGGCCGCTTCCACACGCCGAAGAACCTGGCCGCCGCGCTGAGCGTCGAGGCCGGTGAACTGGTCGAGATCTTCCAGTGGCTGACGCCGGAGCAGTCCGTGGCCGTCATGTCGCAGGAGCGGAACGCGGCCCGCGTCGAGGACGAGGTCGCCGACGTCCTGGCGTATCTCCTGCAGTTCTGCGGGGTGTTGGGGATCGACCCGCTCGCCGCGCTGAGCGCGAAGATCGAGCGCAACGAGAAGCGTTTCCCGATCAACGAAACCGGTCACTCTATGGAGTGACGGGATTCTCCACGGTGACGGATTGTCCACAGATCTCCCGGACCCACTGGCGAACCCCGCCGAGCGCGTGTCACCCTGAGTGACCAGACGGAGGGGAGGGCGGATGGAGGCAGCTCGCCTCATCGAGGCGACGAGAACGGCGTTGGCGCAGTGTGCGACGCTGCACGGCATCGTGACGGAGGCCTGGCAGGCGCAGGCCCTCGCCGAGGCGGTCGGCAGCCATCTCGCGCTCGGCGGACCGCACTCGGTGCGCGCCGAGGCGCTCGGGCTCCGGGACGCCGGGGCGCAGGCGTGCCGCGCGCTGCACGCGCCGGGCAGATGCGCCGGGACGGGGAGCATACGCGCGGCCCGGCTGACGACGCTGCACGATCCGCGCGGCGCCCTCGACCGGCTGGCCGCACTGCTGGGGGAGGTCGGCGCCGCCCTGTTCGGCGCCGCGGTCACCACCGAGGACGAGGCACTGTACTGGCAGTGCGTCGAGGCGATCGACGCGGCGGACGAGTCGGGCGACCGGGTCGCCGCGATACTACGCGCCCTGTCCGTGCGCGAGCCGGGCGGCGTCGGCTGACTTGTGGACTGCTCAGAGCCCCGGGGCGCCCCACACCGGGAACCAGCGGGACAGGTCCTGCTCGACCGGCAGGTCGTTCTCCAGCAGGCCGCGGACCTGCAGCTCCAACGCGTTGTCCCGCTTCTCGCCCGCTCCCGGCGCGGGGGCGAAGGGGTAGAAGGTGCCGCGCTTGTACAGGTAGACGAGAGCCAGGCCGCGGGAACCGGCGCCCTCCGAGCGGAACCCGACGAGCGAGCACAGCAGCTGCGGGCCGAAGCCGCCCTCGGACAGCAGGGTGTTCACGGCATGCAGGTCGTTGACGAGTGACGCCAGGTCCTCGGGTGCGTGCCGGGCCAGCAGCCAGGTGTAGCCGTACTCGTCCTGAGAGAACTCCACCGGCTCGCCCCCGCGTTCGCGGTCCGCGTCCAGCAGCCCGCGCACCTCCCGCTCCAACGCCTTGAACGCCCCGCCCTCGACGCTCGCGAAACACACCGAGCCGAGCCCCGTCGGGAGGAGGTCGGCGCCCGCCTGCAGGGTCACGGCGGCGGAGGGGAGGGCGAAGAGCTGGTCGAGATCGGGGCGGACCGGCTTGCTGCGGCCCAGCAGAGTGTCCAGAAAGCCCACGGGAACACCACGCTTCCTTTCCGGCCGGCCGTCACCCGCGGCGGCCGAGCTCGGCGGAGATCCGGTTGAGCTGCTCGAGGCGGCGCTCCAGCGGCGGGTGGGAGGAGAGCAGCCCGGCCAGGCTCTCCCCGGAGAGGGCCGGCGCGAAGAAGAAGGCATTGAACGCCTCACCCCGCCGCAGGTCGCGGGTGGGGATGCGGGCGATCTCGCCGGTGACCTTGGTCAGCGCCGACGCCAGCGACGAGGGCCGCCCCGTCAGCAGGGCGCCGGCCCGGTCGGCGGACAGCTCCCGGTAGCGGGAGAGGAGGCGCGTCAGGAGGAAACTGATGACGTAGACGACGGCGCTCGCCAGCGGAACCAGCATGAGGGCGAGGCCGACGCCGCTGTTGTCCCGGCTGCCCGCCCGGGTCAGGCCGCCCCACAGCGCGACCCGGGTCATCATCCCCGCCAGCACACCCAGGAACGAGGCGATGGTCATCACCGCCACGTCCCGGTGCGCGACATGGGACAGCTCGTGCGAGAGCACGCCCTCCAGCTCGGCGGGCTCCAGCCGCCGCAGCAGGCCGGTGGTGGCGCACACCATGGAGTTGCGCCGGCTGCGCCCGGTGGCGAACGCGTTCGGCACGTCGCTGTCCGCGATCGCGACCTTCGGCTTGGGCACGTCGGCCAGCGCACACAGCCGGTCCACCGCGCCGTGCAGCTCCGGCGCCTGTTCCGGGGTGACCTCGTGGGCACCCATGCTGAACGCCGCGATCTTGTCGCTGAACCAGAACTGTGCGACGAACAGCCCGCCGGCGATCACCAGGACGAACGGCCAGGCGTTGCCGAGCGCCACGACGAGCACGCCGACCAGCACCACGTACAGCAGCCCGATGAAGAACATCGTGGCCACCATGCGACCGGTCAGCCCGCTGTCGGCCACATACCGGCCCCGACCCCGTGCTGCTGCCATGACGCGCTCCTCACGTCCTGACGCCTTCTGCGCCTCCTGTCACCGATTGTCCTCCTTCGACCGGCTGCACCGGGCGTGTCCGAGGACCGAAGAACGCCAGGGTCAGGGCACCCACCGCCCACGTGCCGGCGACGAAGTAGAAGACGCTGTGGTAGCCGCTGCTGTGGTACAGGGACGCGATGATCAGCGGACCCGCGGCGTTGGACAGCCGGCCCAGCCCGTAGGAGATGCCGGTGCCCAGCGAGCGGCTGCGGGTGTCGAAGAGCTCGGGGGAGTAGGCGTAGCCCAGGGCCGTGTAACCGCGCTCGAACATGTTCACCAGGAAGCCGAAGACG
>DASSBO010000080.1:0-7311 GCA_035698655.1 Streptomyces sp. | reverse complement strand
GCTCCCGGGTCTCCGGCTCGGGGGCCGCGAAGGAGTAGGGCGCCCACGGCCCGGTCACCGTCACCCGCACCGGGCCGGCATCGCGTGCGGCCGCCGCGACGGCCTCCCGGAACTCCTCGCCGAGCGTCCGGTCCACCAGGTATGCGTCGTTGACGAGGTTCTCGCCGGTGCCGGCCTCCGCGGCCAGCCGGCCCTCCTGCGGACGGTGGGCCACGTGCGCCTTCGCGTACCGCGCCGCCGCCTCCCGCACCCGGCCGGCCGCGTCACCGGCGGCGCGGTAGGCCTGCTGCCTGCTGTCGCGCTGCGCGCGCCGCCTGCGCAGGAACTCGCGGCCCGGACCGGCCCCGGCGTCGGCCGGCTCCGGTTCCGGTCCGCCGTCCGAGGCGGCGTCGGCGTCGAGGTAGATCTTCACGCCCCACTCGACGGTGTCCGCCAGCAGGTCGAGGCGGGCGTCGAAGGCGTCACGGGAAGCAGCCAGCATGGCCGCGACCCGGTCGTCGTCCCGGTAGACGGTGGCCAGCCGCAGCGGCAGCACCGTCTCCCGTGCGGCGACGGTCTCCACGACGTCATGGTGGGCGCGGGCCAGTTGCTCGAGCCGTTCCAGGTCCTCCAACTGGGCCCGCAGACCGGCCTCGTCGAAGTCTTCCTCCGGCACGTCGCACACCACGGCGGCCAGCCCGGCGGCCCGCACGGCGCGCAGCGGGCCGCCGGCCATGCCCGCGCCCTCCGGCAGCGCGGCGGCCAGCCCGGAGCCCGGGCGCGCCACCGCGTAGACGTAGCTGAGCGTGGGTGTCGCGGGAGCGGGGGAGGCGGTCATGGGCGGTCACTCCTCAGGGCGGTCCTCGGTGGCGGCCCGCAGTTCGGCGATCTCCTCGCGCAGCCGCCGGTTCTCCTCGGTCAGCTCGTGGTGCCCGCCGCCGGACTCCACCGCACGGGACCGCGGTGCCGCCACCCGTTCGGGCCGGGCGCGGGAGGACAGCGAGGGGTCGTTCTCCCACCAGTCGATGCCCATCTCCTTGGCCTTGTCGACGGAGGCGACCAGCAGCCGCAGCTTGATGGTGAGCAGTTCGATGTCGAGCAGGTTGATCTGGATGTCCCCGGCGATCACGATGCCCTTGTCCAGCACGCGTTCGAGGATGTCGGCGAGGTTCGCCGAACTCCCCTGCTGCGACTGGCCGTAGAGCGCGGGGCCGCGGCCCGTCGGCTGCCCGCTGCGCGGAACCGGCGCGTCCGACATGGATAACCAGCCTCTTTCGGGTGGACGTACGTTCAGCGCCGAGCCGCCGGCCTGCGCCGCGGACGGGGCGCCTCGGGCTCGGGCTCCTCCTCTTCCTCTTCTTCGTCGTAGCCGTCCTCGTCCCTCTCCTCGTCCTCCTCGTAGTCGTCGTCCTCGTCCTCGTCCTCGTCGACGTCCTCCTCGTCGTTCTCGTCGCCGAGGTCGTCCTCGTTCTCGCCCTCCCCGGACTCCCGGTCCTCTTCCTCTTCCCGCACGGCGGTCTCGTGGTCCTTGACGACCTCCCCGTCCCGGATCTCGCCGCGCCAGCCGTCGGTGGCCTCGCCGCGCATCATGAGGAACTTGCGGTAGAGCTTGAGGTCGAGCCGGGCCCGCCGGCCCTGGGCACGCCACAGGTTTCCCGTCTTCTCGAAGAACCCGGAAGGGAAGTACTCGAGCACCAGCAGCACCCGGGTGAGGTTCTCGCCCAGCGGGTGGAAGGTGACCACGCCCTTGACCGTGGCCTTGGCGCCCTCGCTGGTCCAGCTGATGCGGCTGTCCGGGATCTGCTCGGTGACGTCCGCCTTCCAGGTGCGGGTGGACTTGGCCACCTTCACCGTCCAGTTGCTGCTGACGTCGTCGTCCTGGGCGTCGACGTTGACCACGCCCTTGGCGAAGGTGCTGAACTCCTGGAACTGCGTCCACTGGTCGTAGGCCACCCGGACCGGCACACCCACGTCGATGTCCTCGATGATCGTCATGCTCTTGCCACCACCGCCCCCGCTCTTGCCCCGGCCGCCCCCGCCGAAGGCGTCCTTGAGCTTGTCCTTGACCTGGGAGGTGCCGACCTTCATCGCAGCCTTGGCCGGCGACTTCCCCTCCGCCAGCGCCTTGCCGCCCTCGGTGAGGCTGCCCAGCAGGCCACTACCGCCCGAGGGGTCGCCCAGCCGTTCCAGGCTCCCGCCGAGGCGCTCTCCCAGCCCGGACAGGGCCTTCTCGGCCCGCGCCGCCAGGTACCGCTGCGCCTCCTCCTTCAGCCGGTCGGCGGCCGGGCTGTCGGCGAGCACGTCCTTCAGTGCGCCCTTGCTCTCACTCATCGCCGCCTCCCCGGGTGGCCTTCGCCGCGCGGGACCGGGCGGCCCTGGCAGGCCGCGATGGCGTCGACTTGGCCGACCTGGTCGACTTGGCCGACTTGGCCGACTTCTTCTTCGCCGTCCGGGCGGGCGGCTCCTCGCGTTCGGCTTCGGGCTCGGACTCCTCCTCGGCGTCGCGGTCCCCGCCGTCGTCCGCGCGGTCGTCGTCCTCGCCGCCGGAGCCGCCCTCCAACTCGGCGCTCCGCTCGTGCAGCGAGTCGGCGAGGCTGTTCATCCTGGCCTCGAGCGCGCTGCCCGCCGCCGACTTGGTGCTCTCCATCAGATCCTTGCGCACCTGGTCGCTCAGCCCGCTGAGCATGGGCGAGCCGGCCACCGTTTTCGCCAGGTCCTGGGGGTTCAGCTTCCGGCCGGCGAGCATCATGCCCAGGCTGAGGGCCAGCTTCCCCTTCCTCGTGCGGCCCAGCAGGTAGCCCCCCACCACCGCGGCCGCGATCTTCCCGTTCGTCATCATGTGCGTCGTCTCCGATCGCCTCCCCGCGGTGCGCGGGGAGGTCAGGTGGGTTCTCGCAGCTGCCGCTGCTGTTCCTCGAGCCACTCCAGGACGTCCAGCAGTTCGTCCTCACGGCGGTCGAACTCGGCCTCGTCGATGCGGCCCTCCAGCAGGTCCTGCTCCAGTGCCCGCAGTTCGGCGCGCACCGGTGCGGGGTCGTAGTACTCGTCCTCCGCAGCCCGCAGGACCTGCTCGATCACCCAGCCCGTGCCGCGCACGGGGGCGAGCGGCAGGGTCAGAATCTGGGAGAAAAGGCCCATGACGGCATCCTCGGGGTGATGACGCGGCTGCTCAGACGAAGCTGTACGGCGGCAGCGGTCCGTACAGGCTCAGGCTGTACGCGGTTCCTCTGCGCTCGGCCTCCTCCCGCACAGCGCGGGCGAAGGCGTCGCCGGACCGGCGGCGCACCAGGAAGGAGACGTTCAGGAAGTGTTCCTTGTCGGGGTCGGCCACCACGTGCCGTTCGGCGCCGGGGGAGAGGGACGCCACGATCTCGCCCGCGGTCTCGTCCTCCCGTCGCCGGACCTCGGCCGAGACCGTCTCGCCCAGCCTCATCCGCTCGTCCTGGGCCTCGGGGTGCGCGCGGGTGAACTCGTTCAGCCGGCGCACCTCCTCGGAGGTGCCGATGATCTCCCGCAGGAGGTCGTCCTCGTCCCGGGTGACCTTCAGGTTGTACTCGACGCAGCCGGCCAGCAGGCGCAACCGGTCGCTGTAGGCCTCCGCGTTCTCGTCCAGCACCTGCTTGACGGAGTCCTCGTCGGGCGCGACGAGGCCGAACCGCATCGGCAGGACCGCGCCGTCCTCCATCAGCCGCTCGAGTACCGCCTGGTGCGCCATGAGGTCGCGGCGCTTGGCCCGCAGCTGAGGGGGTGCCTCGCTGACCACGGCCAGCAGCGGCGACTCCCGGACCACCCGCACGAGTTCGGGCGGTTCCCCGACGCCGGTCAGATCATCCAGCCGCAACGGATGGTCCTCGGCGGTGACGGCGTAGACGTAGGTGCCCATGGTCAGTCCTCTGTCTCCTTGCGCCGCGTCGCAGACCGGCGGGTGCCGGACGACCGGGTGCGCCGGCTCTCGCGCTCCTCCGGCTCCCGCTCCCGCGACTCGTCGTCACGGCCCTTCTGGATCGAGTCGCTGAACGCCTCGACGGCCCCGCTCAGCGCGCCCTTGGACTTGCCGTGGGCGCCGCTTTCGGTGAGCTCGTCCGCCAGGTCCGTGATCTTGCTCGGGGCCTTGTCGCCGGACTCCAGGTCCAGTCGGTTGCAGGCCTCGGCGAAGCGCAGATACGTGTCCACGCTGGCGACGACGATCCGGGCGTCGATCTTGAGAATCTCGATGCCGACGAGCGAGACCCGGACGAAGGCGTCGATCACCAGACCGCGGTCGAGAATGAGGTCCAGTACGTCGTAGAGGCTGCCGGAGCGGGAACCGCCTCCGCCTGTGGACTGTTGCATGACGGTCATCGCTGATTCCTCTCCCTTCTTCCGTCACTCCCGGTCGATCTGGCCACGGGTGTACCGGCGCCGCTGTTCGTAGCCCAGCAGCGCGCCGTCGGCGTCGAGAGTCACCCGGTAACTGGCCAGCACGCTGGTGGTGTCGGGGATGCGCTGCACCTCGACGACCTCCACATCGGCCGTCCAGCCGTCGTCGCGGGGCTGCAGTGAGGACACCGACTCGGGTGCCTTCCCGATCAGCTCCCCGAGTTGCTCGACGGCCCGGCGCATGGCGACCGGCGCCGTCGTACCGCTCTCGCCGCGGCCCGGCTCGCTGCTCCTGCTGCGTTCGGCGGCTGCCATCTGCCGACCTCTCGGAAATGATCGCGTGACGTTCTTCGGACGTCGCACTCCGGTTCCCCTCACCCGGTCGGAGTAATCGAAGTCGCGGAATCCATGTGGCCCTTTCTTCGCCCGGACGCGCGAAGCGGGCCCGGCGGGGACTGTCCGGGGCAGGATCGGGATACAGCGGGGAGGGACAGCCGCAGAGAGGAACGCCCGTGAGCCGTGGGCCCGACACCGCCGAGGCGGAGTACGTCCCCGACCCCAACCGCTGGAAGGCGCTCGCCGTCTGTCTGCTGGCGGGCTTCATCACGCTGCTCGACGTCTCCATCGTCAACGTCGCCCTCCCCTCGATCCGTACGGGCCTGGGCGCCACGACCAGCGACATCCAGTGGGTGGTCTCCGGCTACGCCCTGGCCTTCGGGCTGTTGCTGGTCCCCGCGGGGCGGCTGGGGGACGCGCGCGGCAGGCGCCGGCTCTTCATGACGGGACTGACGCTCTTCACCGTCGCCAGCGCCCTGTGCGGTGCCGCACTCGACCCCACCTGGCTGGTGCTCTCCCGGCTCCTGCAGGGGCTGGCCGGCGGCGTGCTCGCCCCGCAGGTCTCCGCGCTCATCCAGCAGATGTTCCGCGGCGCCGAACGGGGCAAGGCGTTCGGGTTCTTCGGCGCGGTGATCGGGCTGTCCACCGCCGTGGGGCCGGTGATCGGCGGACTCATCATCTACGCGGTGGGCGCCGACCACGGCTGGCGGGGCATCTTCTTCGTCAACCTGCCGGTCTGCCTGATCGCCCTCGTCCTCGCCCGCCGGCTGCTGCCCGGGCCGGAATCGGATGCGGCCCCCTGCGCGCGTGACCTCGACCCGGTCGGCGTGGTGCTGCTCGGCGGGGGAGTGGCGCTGCTCCTGCTGCCGCTGGTCCAGGAACGCCAGTGGCACGGGCCCGGCAAGTGGCTGTTGGTGCCGGCCGCCCTGGTGCTGTTCGTGTGCTTCGTCGGGTGGGAACTGCGGCACGCGCGCCGCGCGCAGCCGCTGGTGGACATGACCCTCTTCCGCGAGCGCTCCTACGCGCTCGGCTCGCTGCTGATGCTCGTCTACTTCGCCGGATTCACCTCGATCTTCTTCGTCCTCACGCTCTATCTGCAGATCGGCCTGGACTACTCCGCGCTGGAGGCCGGCCTGGCCACCACCCCGTTCGCCCTCGGCTCCGGCGTCAGCGCCGCCGTCAGCGGCCGGCTGGTCAAGCGGTACGGCCGACGGCTGGTCGTCGCCGCGCTGACGGCATCCGGACTGGGCCTGCTGCTGGTGATCGTCGCCGTACACGAGGTGCCCGGCCCGAACGCCGGCTTCGCCGTCGCCGCGCCGCTGCTGCTCGCCGGCGTGGGCGGCGGATGCGTCATCGCGCCGAACCAGACGCTCACCCTTGCCGCGGTGCCGCCGGCACAGGGCGGCAGCGCCGGCGGCGTGCTGCAGACCGGGCAGCGCATCGGATCGGCGGTGGGCATCGCCACGGTGGGCAGCGTCTTCTTCTCCCGTCTCGCCGTCGCGCACGGCGACGAGGCGACGGCCTTCCAGTACGCCCTGGCCGTCTCCGTGGCGTTCGTCGGCCTCGCCCTGCTGGTCGGCCTGGCCGACCTGGGCACCCGGCACCGGAAGGAGCGGGCGCCCGGGCCGGCCGAAGTCGACAGGTGAACTTGCAAGCCTTCCTGTCGGGACTCTAGGCTGACGGCATGCCCGCCGAGAAGGAAGCGCACGTGCTCGCCACCGAGCTGGCCGGCGCCGCCGGCGGCTTCCTGCGCAGGCTGCGGGCTGCCTCCCAGGCCGACCGTTTCACCCCCTCGCAACGCTCCGTGCTGCACCGCATCGACGGCGGCGGCCCGACGACCATCGCCGACCTCGCCCGGGCCGAACTCGTGCGGCCGCAGTCGATGCGCGCCACGGTGGGAGCCCTGGAGGAACGCGGCGTCCTGCAGCGCGCCCCTCACCCGACCGACGGCCGGCAGGTCGTCCTCTCCCTGACCGACGCCGGCCGCGCCGCGCTGGCCGACCTGCGCCGGGCCAAGCACGACTGGCTCGCCGAGGCGCTGCGTACCCGGCTCGAGCCCGCCGAACGGGAGACCCTCGCGGAGGCCGCCGCGCTGCTCAAGCGGCTGACGCACGAGTGAGCGGCATACGGCCGGCCCCGGAACGCGACGTCGCGGATCCGGCCGCCGGCGCGGCGGAAGATCTGCCCGAAGAAGGCGGCGAGCAGGCCGGAGCCTTCGGGGCCCGCCTGATGACGCCGCTGCTGCTCGGCGCCGTGCTCAATCCGGTCAACTCCACGATGATCGCCACCGCCCTCGTGGCGATCGGCCGCGCCTTCCACGTCGGAGCCGCCGACACCGCCTGGCTCGTCGGTGCCCTCTACCTCGCCAGCGCCGTCGCCCAGCCCGCCATGGGACGCCTGGCCGACCTCTTCGGCCCGCGCCGCGTCCTGCTCACGGGTCTCCTCGCCGTCACCGCGGCCGGCGTGGTGGGCACCCTCGCCCCGGCCTTCGGCTGGGTGATCGGCGCACGGGTGCTGCTCGGCGTCGGCACCGCGGCCGCCTACCCCTGCGCCATGGCCGTCCTGCGCACCCGCGCCCACCGGCTGGGCACACCGCTGCCCCGCCCGGTGCTGGCCCGGCTCTCCCTCGCCGCGCTG
>DASSBO010000079.1:0-2860 GCA_035698655.1 Streptomyces sp. | reverse complement strand
TGGGCCGACCCGAAGCTGGTCGAGGAGATCGAGCAGACGGTGCTGCGGCCGACCGTCGACGAACTGCGCCGCCGCGGCACACCCTTCTCCGGCCTGCTGTACGCCGGGCTGGCGATCACTTCGCGCGGCGTGCGGGTCATCGAGTTCAACGCCCGCTTCGGCGACCCCGAGACGCAGGCCGTCCTCGCGCGGCTGCGCACCCCGCTGAGCGGCCTGCTGTACGCCGCCGCGACCGGCTCGCTGGCCGGGTTCCCGGCGCTGCGCTGGCGCGAGGGCGCGGCCGTGACGGTCGTCGTCGCCTCGGAGAACTACCCCGGCGCACCGCGGACCGGAGACCCGGTCGGCGGCCTCGACGAGGTCCTGGAGGAAGACGCTCCGACGGCCTACGTGCTGCACGCCGGCACGGCGCAGGACGCGGACGGCCGGGTGGTCAGCGCGGGCGGCCGCGTGCTGTCGGTGACGGCCACCGGCGCGGACCTGACCGCGGCACGCGAACAGGCCTACCGGGCCGTGCGGCGCATCGAACTGCCCGGGTCGCACCACAGGAGCGACATCGCCGCGAAGGCCGCGGCGGACGAGGCACACGCCTCGGCGTGACACCCGACATCCCGGGGCGAATGGGGCACCTGCATCATCCCCCTCGGATGCAACATCTCTCCCCAAAGCCATTCCATCGAGTGACGGTGGCGCCGTCCGGCTGACGGGTGGCATGGGCCGAACTAGGGTCTGGCTGACAAATAACGGCGTCCGCCCGCAGGGCGGGCCGGGCGGCACTTGGTGCGTGCAATCGCAAGGCGGAGGAGGAGAGCGCAGCGTGCTGCGCCGACGATCGACAACGCAGCGAGTGTGCGTGCCAAGCGCCGCCCGGCAGGCGGGATTTGTCAGGCAGACCCGCAGGTCTGCGGCGCAGTCGGTGGGGTGGTCCGGCAAGTGGACCAGCGCGCATTGCGGTGTCGGTGCACGGTGACACAGTGGGCGTTATCGCACCGGTCATCGTCTTCGTACCGTTCGTTCCGCGCCGCTTCAGGGGGTGAGAACTCGTTGGTGGACCAGCAGACCGAAACGCCCTCCGCGCGTCGGCATGCCCTGGCCGTGCTGCGCATCCGCGGCGCCGCGCTCGCGCTGGCGCTGCTGCCGGCCGCCGTGGCCGCCGTGCTGCTCGCCGGCAGCGCAACTGGGCACGTCTCCGACGGCTGGGACCCGCTGCGCTGGACGGTCACCGGCGTCGCCGTGCCGGCGCTGGCCCTGGCCGTCGGCGTCGCGCTCGTCATCGCCCGCGCGGAGCCGGCGCTCACCCCGTCGGTCCCCGTGGAGGAGCCTTCCGCGCGGGGGCTGTACGCCCTGGTGCACGAACTGGCCGACCGGCTGGGTGTCCCGGCGCCCTCGGCGATAGCGCTCACCCCCGACTGCGACAGCTGGCTGGAGGACCGCCCCGGTGCGGCGGCGCCCGTGCTCGTCGTCGGGTCGCCGTTCCTGTGGTGGATGCGGGTGGAGGAACTGCGGGCGCTGCTGGCGCCCGTCGTGGCGGGCACCGGCCCGTCGGCGCACCCGGACATCGCCGCGGCGCGGCGCTTCGTGCGCGGCCTGGACGCGGCGGTGGGCGCGGCCGAGAGCGGACGCGGGCGCGGGCCCGGCGTGCGGTTCACCGGCGCGCTGGCCCGGCTGATGCTGCGGGCCTGCGGGCCGCACACCGCCCAGATGGAGCGCGGAGTGGCCGCGGCCGCCGCGGACCGGGCGCAGCACGTCGACTACGGCGTGCGGATCGCGGCTCAGGAGCAGGTCGGCCTCGCCTACGCGGGCTGGGACCGGCTGCTGACCCGGGTCGCGCTCCCGGCCTGGCGCGCCGGCCGCTGGCCGTCCCGGCTGGACGCCGGCGTCGTCGAGGCGCTCACGGAGCTCTCCCGCCGGGACCGGCTCGCCGCCGAGGGGTTCGCGCGGCTCGGCGAACGTCCCGCCTGCGAACTGCTGGACGAGCCCGGCACGGTCGACGAGGCGGTCTCGCTGCTGGCCGCGCGGCTCTTCCACGGCGCCTCGGCGCGGGAGGCGGTCGCCTGGTCGGCGTACCCGAAGGAGGTCGTGGACCTCACCTGGCGCGCGGAGGCGGCCCGCCTGTTCGACGCCCTGGACGCCCTCGACGCCGAGTCCGCCGCCGGCCGCGCCCGTACCGTCGAGCGGGTCATCGAGCGGATCGGCCGGGGCGACGTCGACGCGCTCGCCGCGCGGGTGCGGGCGGCCGCGCACCGCCGGGAGGGGGAACGGGAGCACGCGGCCGTCGGCGGCGCACTCAGCCCGGAGGGCGCCGCGCCCTCGCCGCTCGGACTTCCGCTGCGTCCGCCGCGCGGCGACCGGGAACTGCTCGCGGACCACGTCACGGCCGTCGCCTGCTGCGCCGCCGTGGACCTGGCCGGCGCGGCCCCCGGCCTGGACTGGCTGGACGGCCCGGCGCTGCTCGTCGGGGGCGAACGCCGCACCGATCTGGCCGGGCCCGTCCTCGACCTCGTCGAGGACGGCGACGACGGACCGCTGCGGGCCTGGCTCGCCTCGGTCGGGATAGCGGACGACGGGCCGCTGCGGCTGGGCTGACCGCTCTTCGCGCACGGTACGGACACAACCAAACGTGACCGCGCGTTCGCGTATGGTGATGTGCGGGGGATTGTCGAGGAGGGGAGCCGCCCGTGGGGAAGGACGGAATCCGGCGCTGGGAGTCCGGTGCCGCCGCGCACGCCGTCACCGACCCGTTCGGCCAGGGCCCGCTGCCCTGGCTGCGCGGGAGCGAGCAGTACCTGGAGAACGGCCAGGTCCGCCCCTGGTACGTGGAGCCGGACACCCCGGGCGGGCCCCGCACCGCCGACGACGTGCA